>DESS01000123.1:902-7457 GCA_002361335.1 Richelia sp. UBA3308 | reverse complement strand
GGCGGAGGCGGAGAATCTCCGCCTCCGCTCTTCCTTCATTTAAAACATATCTGCGGGATCGGCGGATTGTAATTTTTTAGTTGCGATCGCCCCTGAAATACCACATACAATTAGAGTTAAAATAAAAACAGTAATTGCCCGTGATACAGTCATATATATAGGTAAATTTGTTGCAGCTGCAGCTAAATAATATAACCCTAATGGAATAAAGAAACCGGGAACAAAGCCAAAGGTGGCTATAATGATTGCTTCTTCAAAAATGACTCCTAATAAATAATTATTACTATAACCCATGGCTTTGAATGTAGCATATTCTTTCAAATGAGAATTAACATCTGTTGAGAGAATTTGATAAACAATAATTACACCAATAAAAAACCCCATGGCTACACCAAAAGTAAAAACAAAGGCAATTGGGCTTTCTTTATTAAGTAGATCTAATTCAAATTGAGTAAATCCTTGACTAGTCATAACTCTGACATCATCTGGTAAATACTCTTCCAATCGAGTTACAACTTCCGAGGCTTCATATCCTGGTTGAAGGTAAATTAAACCAAGATTTACACTGCTTGCTTTTTGTTTGGGAAACAAGCGTAAATAATTATTATCACTAGAAAGCAAGATACCATCTGCAGCGAAGGAAGCACCAAATTCAAACAGTCCATTTACAGTAATAGTTCTTCTACCTATTTCTGTAGAAACTTCTTCTCCGGCTTCAATTTTAGCAAAAACTTGGTCATATTCTCCTCTTGCTGCTTTATCAAATAAAAACCTATCGGGTAATTGAATTTTATCAAGTTGAGCGTTAGCTTCAGGTATATCTAAAGCAGGTATTTCGGGATTAAATCCAATAGCTTGTACCTGAACTTTTTTTCTTGTTTGGGGATTCCTCCACGATACCATACCAATATACATTGGTTCGGCAGCTTTAACTCCGGGAACATCAGATGCTTCAAATAATCTATTTCGGGGAAATGTAGATAAATTTTGCGTACTTTTAGCTTGGGAACTAATTAAAACAATATCTGCCAGCACTGAGCGATTGAGACGAGTATTACTTTCAAACAGCGAATTTTGAAAACCCAACTGCATAAACATAAGAATATCAGCAAAAGCGATTCCTGAAAGTGCAACAAAAAACCGTCCTTTGTGACGAGAAAGTTGCAACCAACCCAAAGGAGTACGACGTTGAAGTTGTTGAATAAATCCCAACATAATGATTTTAGATTATAGATTTTAGATTATAGATTATAGATTTTAGATTATAGATTTTGGATTTATATTTTATTTTTTAGTGTTGAAATTTTAGTATTTAAATTTTAGTGTTGAAATTTTAGTTTTAAAATTTAAAATTTGATATTTGATATTTGATATTTGATATTTTAATGTATTACATACAGCATCAAAAAAAACTCTCATAAAACCTCCGCGAAACTCCGCGTTAAAAAATATTTATTCTCTTTATCTCCTCTCCTCATAACTGAAAAATCGCCTTTACTTGCAAATTAGTAAACTTAGCAGCCTTTTGACTAGATTCCTCATCCAATCGCACCCGAACTTCTACAACTCTGGCATCAATATTTTCACTTGGATCTGAATTTATCACATCTTGTCGTTGTATTTTCCAACCGATAAAATCGACTTTACCATTTAAATCAACACCCAATGAATTACTAGTTACTCGCACATTTTGACCCTCCTTTATTTTATTAATATGAGCTTGATAAACTTCAGCCAATACCATCATCTGTTGAACCTTTCCTAGCTCAACAATTCCATCATTAGAAGCTGTTTCTCCAGCTTTACTATTAATTTTCAAAATGACACCATCTTTTGGTGCTTTAATTAAAGATTGCTCAAAATTAGCTTTTGCTTCTTTTTCTGCTGCTACTGCTTGTCTCAATTCAGCTTTTGCTGCTGCTACATCTACTGGACGAACTTCTGCTATTTTATTCAATGTAGCCCTTGCTGAATTTATTTGTTGAGAGCTAGCATCTTGAATCCGATTCAGAATTGCTTTCGCTTCATTTATTTGGTTACTTCCTGTAATTATAATTCTCTGTAAATTAGCTTTAGCTTCACTAATTTGTTTACTACCAGTCGCTTTTGTTCTTATAAGTACAACTTTGGCTTCATTTAATTGTTCTATTAATCTATCTACACTCAAGCGCTTCATATCATATTCAGACTGAGCAATTGCACCCGCTCTATATAATCTCTCGTAACGACGTAATTCTACTTGAGCATTATTTAATTCTGCTTCTAATCTTTTAATAGTTGCTGCTTGGGCTTTTTTATCTCCTTCCAATTGTGCTTCTAACCTTGCTAAAGCAGCTTTCTGTACAGCTTTATCTCCTTCCCACTGTGCTTCCAATCTCAAGACGGTTTCTCGTTGCGCTCTTTCTTCACCCAAGGATTGTGCTTGAATCCTGGCAATTTCTGCTTCTTGTGCGTTAATTTCCCCAGTTTTCGCACCGGCTTTAACTTTCGCTAAATTAGCTTCCGCAATTCCTACTGCTTCCTTCGCTTTTTCGTATGCAGCTTTAAGTTTGTCGCTATTATCCAAAATTGCAATTACTTGCCCTGCTTTTACTTCTTGCCCTTCCTTAACTAATAATTTATCTATTTTATTCCCCTGCCCTCCTTGCCCTGAGGATGATGCAGCAAGCTTTATCACTTCCCCTTCTGGCTCTAGTCTACCCAATGCTGTCACTGTCTTAATTTTAGGGATAACTACTTGCTCCTCTTCCTGTTTGTTTTGTAATACTTGGTTAGTGACAACTGGAAATAATAACACCCCACCTATCAAAATACTTGCACCTACACCAAGTATTGCAATTGTTCGAGGCTTGATTTTTGGTAATTTTCGGAATGTCCTAGCTACCATAATTCCTCTCCAAAAAGTGAAAAGTGTACTAAATCGTTTAATCACTATATTTAGATACTAAACAGTATAGTTTAGATTGTCAATATATTTGTTTTAATATATGGAATAGGTTTGGTTAATAATTCATTAAAGTCGTCAAGACAATTTGATTTTGATTTCCATTGTCATGTCCACTGTTTTAAGAGTTATAACCCTGATGAGGGGTAAGTATAATGACTTTACGAACCGCGATCGCATCGTCAAAAATCAACTAGCTAAATTTTGTATTACATGGTATTAATTTGAAAGCAGGCGATCGCATAATAAATTAGAAGACAAACACTTGAGAGAATTTATGCGGGCCTTGGATGCCCATACTACAAGAAAATAAAACTATATTGGACTGATTTGTTGCTCCCGGATAATTAGTTACTAAGTTGATAAATATGCAACCTAGAAAAAAAGCGGTAAAAAAAGTAGACAACTCTAATACAGATAGCTCTGTGTCGCAAAAAAAAGTTGAAGCGATTTTGCAAGGTGCGATGCAGGAATTTTTGACACATGGCTTTGCTGCAACCACCATGGATAAAGTTACAGCTGCAGCAGGAGTTTCAAAAACCACTGTTTACAGCTATTTTCAAGATAAGGAAAAATTATTTATTGCTTTAATTGAACGTTTAATTACAACTTGCGGGGGTGTGTTAAATAACCAAAACCCGGAAATGTTTCAAGGAAAAACAGCGGAGGTTTTGACTAATTTTGCAAATAATTTATTAAATCAATTTAGTAAAAATTTTAGTGATACGCCAGAATTTTTAGATTTAATGCGCTTAATGATTGCTGAATCTGGAAGGTTTCCGGGGTTGGCGCAGCATATGGTTGGTCATATAGATAAAAATGTTGTTCAAGTTCTGAGTGAGTTTTTTCGTTCTCATCCCGAATTGCAAATTACCGATCCAGAAGCGACAACACGGGTATTTTTAGGTGCTTTGGTTCATTATACCATGATTGAGTATATGCTTCAGGCTGGACATATTATGCCAATGGATCGGCAAAGATTAGTTGATTGCTTGCTTAATTTGATTGTTGGAAAGCAAAAAAGGGATGGGGATAAATATGCTGGGATTAGAGAAAAAAGCTTGCGACGTAAGCGTTCTAGCTCTGGTAAGTTCGAGCAAGATTATCAAGAGCCAAAACAGGTGCGATCGCTACGACTCACGGATACTGCCTGGAAAAATTTAGATGCGATCGCGCAAAAAAATAATTTGAATCGCAGCGAGTTGATTGAGCGTTTAGCAAGGGGAGAAAAGTTTGATTGATTTTCAAGGGCTTTTATATATAAATGGAATGATAGATTATCAAGACATGCAGGGTTTAAAACCCCACCGTCTGTACGGTGCTAGTAATTGGTTGGGGTAAAAACCCCATCCAATTACCTCTCCCTCCCTCCCTCACTCCCTCACTCTCTCCCTCTTTATTTTGATTTGGATTTAATTTTCCGTCTTGTAATAGCGGTGTTTCTCCTGAGAATGATAAGTTATATTAAGCTACTACTAAAGGGAAATCTCGGTGACTAATCTTCCACAAGCGCGAATGTTACTGTCGCATAACTTTGATATTTCTGAGGATGTTCTCCCAGCTTTGAGTCGGGAAGAATTCGCTCAACTATTTATAGATGGATTGCAAGACTTTGCGAAATGTCGGCTAGTGAATAATCCCCATTGGATAGTTGAAGTTTTATTTGATCGCGATAAGTATTCGGCTGCACAGATGGGACAATATTGTGCGAATACTTTAGCGAAAATACGTAGTAATCAAATAAAAAATGGTGACAAAAAGCCGCATATTTTAATTTTAGGTGGAATAAAAAAAACACCAGGAATGAGTAGTTACCCGGATTATTTACAAACTGGAGAATGGGGTGTCGATATAGTGGAAACTCGGGATGGTGATAGTTTTTTAGCTGCACTGGGTTGGGAAAAGATGATTGTAGGTAAACCAGAGGAGAGTATTTTTAAGGTGGAATTGAAGCAATAGTATGACTACAGGGAAATAACAAGTCATAACATGGATCGAATCTTACCTACTGTGTCTTGGGGGGAATTCGCGCTTCGATTTGGACTGATGTTGTACAAGCTTTTATACCTTGGAAATTAAAGATACCTTTGGGAGTTCTATAGAAAAAACTCAATCATAGATTTGCATTAATAATTATGATTGCATTTTATCGATTATCTATTGAGTAAAACTATAATTATTTGGTAACTATAAAGTTTTACTTATATCTCTAATATAATATTTATTTAATAAAAACCGATTTAGGGTATATATTTTTTATGCTAAACGTTGTATTCTAGTTTTAACACCAGTTAAGAATGTAAAAAAATAAACTCGTAAACAAATTTACGTTAATTACATCGTAAATTTGTATGTTTGCGATAAGTTTTTTCTGAGCAAACTAAATTGATATTTGCTGATAGTTGCTTGCTGTTTTTAGCAGTAATTCAAAGGTTTTTATATTAGCAAATTCGATTAGTTATTGTTCAATTAGTTATTGTTCAATTTTGTAGTGTCTAAAAAACATAAAACTAGTTAAAGGAGATCGCAGTGACGGATTTTAATTCAGTTTCTCGACGCAAATTTCTTGTAACAGCAGGATTATAGGCGTGGGCAGTTTTGCTAAAGGGTTGCGTGGGGAATCCACCAGAAGCAAGAGGTGGTAACACTCAAAATGTACAAGTAGGATGTGTCGTGGGTTGAAAAAGCAAAATTTAACACTAAAAAAAGACGTTGGGTAATAGCCAAGCAAGGACTGAACGAGTCCCAACTTAATTCGTGAATATTGGAAACAAGTTAAACAAATAGACCCAGAAAATTTAGTCTTGATGGATGAAATGGGTGTTCTACTTGGTAGAGCCGGGAACAGACGGCACGTAGCGAGAACCGCACATAAAGGTGAACGCGGTGCAAGAGTTTATGATTTTAAACCGTTTTATAGAAGAAAGAAATTCAAAAGATTGGGGCAATAAGCATAAAGCAAGTTTTGGCTGTGATGAGAATAAAGGGGTTCTTCGAGGGCACGCTTGCCTGCCGTACTGACCCCTAAGATATGATTAAGGAGGAATTACAACATGGATTTTTTGTCCGATTTCTTGACGCTCTTCCTGGGGAAGTTGCAGTCCCCCACACTCGGCTTTCTGATTGGTGGTATGGTTGTTGCCGCCGTCAATAGCCGACTGACAATTCCAGATCCAATTTATAAATTCATCGTCTTCATGCTGCTCATAAAAGTCGGTCTGAGCGGCGGCATTGCAATCCGCAATGCCAATCTGGTGGAGATGCTGTTGCCTGCGGTGTTCGCCATGGTAGTGGGGATCCTTGTCGTGTTCATCGGGCGCTACACGTTGGCCAAGCTGCCGAATGTCAAAACCGTGGATGCCATTGCAACCGCGGGCTTGTTCGGTGCCGTGAGTGGCTCTACCCTCGCCGCTGCCCTGACGCTACTGGAAACGGAAAGCATCTCATACGAACCTTGGGCTGCCGCACTCTATCCCTTCATGGATATCCCAGCCCTCGTGAGTGCGATCGTCTTGGCGAGCGTTTATCTCAGCAAGCAGCGCAGTACCGCAGGCGGGTATCCCAGCGAGCAGAAGTATCTCACCGGGGGCATTACCGCAGGCGGGTATCCC
>DESS01000123.1:681-813 GCA_002361335.1 Richelia sp. UBA3308 | reverse complement strand
CTTTACCACAGGCGGGTATCCTAGCGACGAGGGGATTACGGCAAGAGGTTATCCCAAGCGGGATACCGCAAGCAAGCGGGTCAAGATATGGCCCATCGTGAAGGAAAGCCTCCAGGGTTCTGCCCTATCGGC
>DESS01000123.1:323-568 GCA_002361335.1 Richelia sp. UBA3308 | reverse complement strand
CCCCTCTTCCGCGGCCTGCTTTCGATACTGATGTTGGTAATGGGTATGGAGGCCACGGCAAGGCTTGGCGAACTCCGCAAGGTGGGTCAGTGGTACGCCCTATATGCTGCGGTAGCGCCGCTGCTGCATGGGCTCATAGCCTTCGGTTTCGGCATGATTGCCCACTTCACCACGGGATTCAGCCCTGGCGGCGTTGTGATTCTCGCCGTAATCGCCGCCTCCAGTTCAGACATCTCAGGGCCGCC
>DESS01000123.1:0-215 GCA_002361335.1 Richelia sp. UBA3308 | reverse complement strand
GCTTGCCTTGGGAATACCGCTCTTCATCGGGCTAGCCCAGGCGCTTATGGGCAGTTGATCCCAGACGGATCGGGATCTGCCGGTGCTCCCGTGCCCGGTGACTAACGGGGCGGCTAGATCAGCACCATAGCGCGCGGTGCTGCCGTTTCCCTGAGTTTCTATGTAGTTTAATGAATACACACGTAAGGAGGTAACCAACATGACCCAGCAAGCCA
>DESS01000308.1 GCA_002361335.1 Richelia sp. UBA3308 | reverse complement strand
TTCCCTAATAATGGTTCACTATTAACTTGAATATCTTCAATTCAGTATTGTTACGTATCTAATTCACTACATTCAGACATTTGCCTTATTTCTAAAGATGTGGCACAAAACCACTAACAACTAACAACTAACTAAGGATATAAACCGCGATCGCTCAAAGCTTGGGCTACTCTACCAACACCAAGTACGTAAGCTGCTAATCTTGGAGAAATTTTTCGCATCTGGGACTGTTCTATTACTTTGCGATATGCTTTTACCATCAAGCTTTCCATTTCACTGTTAACTTTTTCCTCATCCCAAAATAAATAGGAAAGCCCCTGTACCCATTCCAGATAACTAACCACAACTCCGCCAGCATTACTTAAAATATCAGGTAGTACTGTTACACCTCGCGCTTCTAGAGCTTGGTTGGCTTCCAATGTGACTGGACCATTTGCGGCTTCCACGATAAGATTAGCTTGGATTTGATTGACGTTTTCTTCCGTAATTTGATTTTCTAAAGCTGCGGGAATCAACACATCGCAAGGTAAAGTTAATAATTCAGCATTACTAATTGGTTTAGCATGAGGAAATCCTAAAATCTTCCTGTTATTCTCCTTAGCATAAGCTTTTACTTCGGAAATATCTAAACCATTCTCCGCAAAAACACCGCCAGAACCCGTGGAAACTGCAATAATTTTTGCTCCAGCTTCATGCAATAATACAGCCGCAGCACCACCGACATTGCCAAAACCTTGGATAGCTATGCGGGTACCTTCTAATGATTTACCTTTATCCGCTAAAGCTTCACGGACAATAATCATAACACCACGTCCGGTTGCCATTTCTCTTCCTAAAGAACCACCTATAGAAAGCGGTTTGCCAGTGACAACTCCCGGTACGGCATTACCGATATTTACCGAATAAGTATCCATCATCCAAGCCATTTCCCGGGCTGATGTACCCATGTCTGGTGCGGGTATATCTACTGATGGTCCAATGTCTTTAATTAACTCGCTAATATAACGTCGAGAAATACGTTCTAATTCGTTAGTACTATAAGTTTTAGGATTTATGGCAATACCTCCCTTGGCACCACCATAGGGAATACCCAACAATGCACATTTCCAAGTCATCAGCATTGCTAAAGCCGAAACTTCCCGCAGTGTAACGGCTGGATGGAAACGAATACCGCCTTTATAGGGACCTAAAACGTCACAATGTTGGACTCGATGTCCAGCTAAAACCAGTATTTCACCGTTATCTCGTTTCACCGGCATGGAAACCGTAACCACTTTACGGGGGTTACTAAGTATCTCTAATAAACCTTGGTCTAATTTTAATTCTTTTCCTGCTGCGTCTAAATAGCTACAAGCTTGATCGAACGGACAAATATAAGCCGGAGAGGGAATCTCTGGCGAAAGTGGAGATGTTTTATCCATAAAATGTAAGATTATAATAATTTGTGTTTTAGTTCACCCCTGCCCTTAATAAGGAAAGGGAGTACCTCTCCTTAATAAGGAGAGGGAGTAATTACTGTTGAATTATCTTCCTACAGTAGCTTGATTTTTGGCGATCGCACGGAATTTTGTAAATTTCGTTACAATTTAGCTTGAATTCAAAATTCTAAATTCTAAATTCAAAATTCTAAATTCTAAATTCAAAATTCAAAATTCAAAATTCTAAATTCCTTTAATTGTTTTGTTCTCACACACACCTCATCCTAAAGATGGCTTGAAAGTTAAATTTAGTCGGTTGAATTCTTAAGTATAGAGACGCGATATATCACGTCTCTACAATTAGTTATTAAGGCACTCAATCATTATGAGAATGATTAAACTCATAAATATAAAACAGTCTGCTTAATTTACCAAGCAAATATCCAATTGTTGCGCCGGAAATTGCACCCCCTAGAGCCAACCAAAATCCCGTACTCGGAGCCAATGCGAATATTGATGTATCTATTTGTTGGCTAGCGGCTTTTAGCGCTACATGACGCGCATCTAAGAAAACTGCTAAAAACAAACATACAATAGAAACAGCGAAACTCAACTTGGTAGCACGATTAATATTTCTTACAGCGTTTTGACAAATGATGCAATTTTGTGTATGTGTACTCCATACATCAAAAAGTTTGCGTTTGTCATACTCTATTGGTGGTAGATTGGGATTACATTCCGATGCCCAAGGTACACCTCCACCAGCCCTTTTTTTTAACCACTGGCGAAAAGTTACTACCATTTTATCTTGAGGGTTAGGAGTGTAAACTTTATCTAACCATTTGTCTTGAGAGTGGCTTGCAATAAATTTTTCTTGATAATGAAGAAACACTGCATCTTGGTGCAGAAAAACAGAGGATAAAATGTGGCCCAACCAAATTGGCATAGGTAAAGCAAAAAAACCTAAACCTTTTGGAGACTCACCTTTCTCATTTTTAACGAATACCTGAGTGCCAATGTGACGACACCAACCGGGACGGGTAGGAACAGCATATAAGGCTAAAATGAATTTACATCCTTTTTTGTCAACAGAACAAATCCTCATATGACAAGGAGGTTGAAAATCGTGAACTGCTGTTTCAATTTCATCAGAAGTAGGCGTAATTTGAAAAGAAAATCCTTCTTGAGTTGACAACTGTCGTTCTCGAAGCATATCGTAATATTTGGCATCTTTGTATCGACTGCCCATGATGCCATGATGAGAAACGGGCACATGTGCGGGATCAGAAACATTTTCCATAAAATAATCCCAGCCGTAAGGAAGATCGCGAAAACCCCAGAAACTTTTATGTACTCTTTCGTTTGGTACTTCAAGTTCAGGAACAACTCGCGGTTTTCTTAATCTGCTTTCTACTAAAGCTGCTGAACCAGATTCAGGCCATACCCATAACAATCCATGACGCACTTGAGTCGGATAAACCTTTGCACAGGATCTACTATTGGCACAATTTTTTGCTTCAGTTTCTTTGTCTTTAGATTGAGGTATGCTGACGCATTCACCTTCGGAATTAAAACGCCAAGCATGATAAGCACACAAAAGGGTTCCGTCAGACTCGACACGCCCTTCAGAAAGAGGTACAAGTCTGTGGGGACAAAAATCTTCAAAACAGTTCCATTTGCCCGTATTATCACGCCATAAGACAATATCCTTACCAAGCAACTGCATGGAATTGGGTTGAGATGGATCTAAATATTCCACCACGGCAACTGGATACCATTGCTTTGTCCACTGAAATGTCTCTTCTATTGCTATTTTTGACTCGATTTCAGTAGTATTTTGTTGTAAGCTCCTATCAATAGTCACGGCTTCCCCTCTTGATTAATTAAGTTCGATTTGACAAAAAATCAGAATCTCCTTAAGTAATCTTATCCATAAAACAAAATGTCCGACAATGCAAAGGATAGAAGGTATTTTTGCTTCGCGTAAGCCGCAACAAATCGGATGAACAGCTTTGCTGCGGCGATAAGCCGCTCACGCATGCGCTTCGCAAACGCACTGAAGCTCGTGTAAGGCGTTAAATGTCCTAAATAATTAAGCTTTGAAATTTAGAAAAATAATACTCAGAATCAAATATTATAGAAACAGTAATCTCAAATTAAGATGACTTATCCTCCCGCACCTTGGACACTTAAAGGCTATGCAGTTATAACCTTGCAGTTAATTAATATCGAGCAAGCCTGTAAGTTTATTCCTCCACAGTTAGAAATAGTTTCCTTTTTACCGGGAAAAACTTTAGGAGGTATCTATATATCTTGTTATGAAAACGGCTCGTTATTAGAATACAACGAATTGATAGTAGTTCCTGGTTTTGTATCCTATCGAGGAAAAATTGGTAGTTGGATTTCCCATATTTATGTTGATAATCAAGTTTCGGTAGCTGGAGGTAGGGAAATATGGGGATTACCCAAAGAAATGGCGGAGTTTTCTTGGGATAATAGTAGTGTAAGAGTTATTCAAAATAACCGCGAACTATGTAGTTTGCGCTATCAAAAAGGTTTGCTAAATTTTTCTACTTGGTGGCAACAAGGATGGCATGGCAGTAGCTTCGGTGGTTTGGGTTCTGAATTACTGTTTTTTGACAATCAATTTAAATCACAGGTAAGTTTAGTTCAAGGTAAATTAGAAATTCCTCAAGAAAGTCCTTTTACATTATTAAACTTAAATAAGCCTATGTTTACTTTCAACTTACAAAAGTTAGAATTAATCGCTGGTATTCCTAAAGTTGTGGGAGAAAAAGCTGCAAAGTAGAGTTATAATTCATAAGAAAATATCTATATATTTGTTCAATTATGAAAGCAAAACACCCGATTAATTTACACAAAGCCTTAACGTTTATATTGGTTATAGCACTAATGATACTGTATCAAAACTTCACCATTGGTGCATGGGTTTATTTAGCGCTTCACGGAACTTACGGAATATTGTGGCTCTTGAAAGATCGAATTTATCCAGATAAAAAGTGGGAGCAAGAAATTTCAATATTTACAGGAATTTTCACTTTTATGATAACTAGTTTATATTGGGTAGCACCATTTATTTTAATTAGTAGCGGTTCTCAACCTTCTCCACCGTTAATTGCTGCGGCAATTTCTATCAATATATTGGGAATATTTCTACACTACAGCAGTGACGCTCAGAAATACTATACTCTTAAATATAAATCTGGATTGATCACAGAAGGATTTTTTGCTCGCTGTCGCAATACCAATTATTTAGGAGAAATTTTAATTTATCTTGGTTTTGCTTTATTAGTTCAGCATTGGCTACCATTTGTAATTTTGGGACTATTTACAGCGATAATTTTTGTTCCAAATATGTTTAAAAAGGATAAATCTTTATCTCGCTATCCAAATTTTGAAGAATATAAAGCAAATTCCGGATTATTGTTACCTCAATTTTGGGGAAATAATTCTCAAACTGATACGGTTGAGGTTAAAGGTTAATTCAATTTTAGGAGCAGGGGGTTTCTCCCATCAGCAATTGCTCGAGATGGGGGAAATTTGGGGTTTCTAAAACGTTTGACATATTCCACAATAACTTGGTGGGAATGTCTCTACTTAATAAAATTCTCTGAAAAAAAGGCTCTGAAAAAAAGGCTCTGAAAAAAAGGATTAATATCATGTCCGAATGAATACTTATAAAAACCGTCGTATTGCTCCCTCTCCTTAGTAAGGAGAGGGTTAGGGTGAGGTAAAGCAGGATGTATAAGTAATTAAGCAGACTTGATATTAGGCTTATTCCCCTCCATGAGTCATCAAACTAATTTAATAGACAATCTCTCTGGTAACTTCAGCATCAATCGGCTTGATCGTGTAAAGCCGCACCATATGTCCGACAATGGAAAGCATAGAAGGTATTTTTTGCAAGAATTTAACAACTCTAGGGCGATCGCTATTGTCAATCTCCACTAATCGTAAATTGCGATCGGAACACTCTTCTAATCTCCGGAAAAATTCTGGATGTTTGGTATTCAGAATTGCTGGAAATGCCCTTGCTGAAGTATTGTTGGTTTCTTCAATAACTCTCTTATTGTATTCACGAGCATTTATACCGAGAGATTCGTAAAATGTTGCTCGTTCAAATACCGTCAAAGTATGGGTTACAAATACCGTTAGCAAGAAAAAACGTACCCATAAACGCGCTTTCCAATTATTGAAAAGTTGTGGTTGGGATCTCAACAATGCTTTGAAGAAATCTCCATGTCTGTTCTCATCTTGACACCAACTTTCAAAATAGCGAAACAAAGGATAAAATTGCTTTTCTGGATGAGCTTCTAAGTGACGGAACATAATAATGTAGCGCCAATAACCAATTTTCTCAGAGAGATAAACCGTGTATATAACCCATTCTGCAGGAAAGAATGTATATGTACGGTTTTTAGTTAAATAACCTAAATCTAAAGAAAGATTGAAATCGCCCATTGCTTTATTTAAAAATCCCGCATGACGTGCTTCATCCCTCGCCATACAGCCAAAAGCATCCGCTAACATGGGATTGCGGTTTTTGAGTTTACGCGATAACTCCTTGAATAGCAAAAACCCTGAAAACTCAGAAGTACAACTTCTTTCCAAGAAATCAATGAAAGCTTCCCGCTTTTCACCATCAACGGTATCCCAAGTTTGTTTAAACTCCTCATCGCGCACGAAGTGATGGCGATTATAATCGGCTTTTAACTCGTTTACAATCGCTCCCAATTCTTTCTCATGCGCTGAAATATCCATTTTTGCCACAGCGTCAAAGTCTGTCGTATAAAACCGGGGGGTTAACAAGGTTTCTTGTACCGGCGCTTTCATACCTTCTTTAAGCAACTCTGGCTCTGGGGTTGGAAGAGACTTAACCATGAGAATTCTTTAATATTCCGTTTAACCGCTATACAACCATTAATAGTGGTTAATTCTCATAATGAGCAAAAATATTTAAATTGATTTACAAACAAAAAATTAATATAGGTTTATTTACTTATTGTTACCCAAAGGAGCGGTTTTAAGCTCAATTCTTTCAAATTGTTTACGAAATTATACAATCATTTTTAGAATTGCCATGGCAATTAGTAAATACAGCATTCTCCAAGTAAACGTGATACCGCAAAAATTTTCTAAAACTCTTGTGGTACGGGCATCCTTGCCCGTAAGAATCTACCGATCCCATGAGTCAAATATACTGAAAATTGATTTTTAATTAGATTTTTAATTAGATTTTTAATTTATTTATTCATACATATATATACTTATTCAAAGAATTATTTTAGTATTTTTTTTAGCATAAAATCCCTTGCATGTAACTCTTTCGGTGGATGATTAAAAATTGAACAACTGATATTATTTTTACGAACAAGTTTAACTGAAGGTTAATTTATATTTAAGAGAAGATGATGAAAAAATATGACAGAATATGATAATTCAGACAAAGAGAATTTTCTTTACCCTCGTAGTAGCTATTACGGACAATTCAAGCCAGAAGATCTAGTATTTAATGCCAATTTACAAGAATTTGCTCAGAAAGTAGGCTATATAGTGAGTTTACAAACTGGGGGAAAAATAACTTCCGAAGAAGCCTATACGCAAATTAAACAGCTATGGAAAAAGTTGAAACAGAGCAAGAAGGAATTAGGAATTAATGACAAACCCCCAACAGAAAGCTAAAGCCCACTCTAGAGTACTTCTAGAATAAATGGGATTAACACCAGTTATGCCGAATCAATTATTCGGCTAGTAACTCAAACTCTTTTGCACTTAAAGATACCATAATGTTTTCCGAATCCATACGGATAATCCAGCGCTTACTAAACTCTTCATTTGACAATATTTCTTTAGCGTAGATAAAACCAATTTTTCCTGCGATATGCGACGGACGCAATATTACAACTTTATCTCCTATTTGAATGTCTTTTGAATTATCCAATTACACCCCTGAGTTTAAAATCCATTAGTAGAATAATGAATATCAGCGATAACCGCTGTATCTTTTAATTTTTACTTAACTTAAACTAAATATTAGCTTTTTTCTCAGCAATTTACGTATAAATATTACATAGTGATCGCTTATGGTTAGTATATTATTTAATCATTTTTTTTGATTTTATTTTTTGATATAATATATTTTTTTGCAATAATAGATTCTAAGTTGGTGTTATTGGTTTTAGAGAAGGAATTTGAGAATTAAGATTTTCTAATTACTGCTTGGGAATAAATATAAAGAAATATTGAGAGCTATATAACGATACAGAAAATAAAGAGTATGGCAGGTATGTTAGAAATCATGATAATTTTGTAGTCATGATTATCTTTGAGTAGGTCTTATGTAACGGGAAATAAACATAAGCATCCTTGAGTGGTATATTGTTACCAGATTGAATGTAAATAAAACTGCGTAAATCCTGTTGAAGATAACATTTCATCAATAATGCAGGATTAAAAATGAGTAACAATCTAGCGATAAAACTTCGTGCCGGTACTCAGCAGGCTCATGCTGCGATAGAAAATATCGGCTTTATGAAATGTTTTGTCAAAGGAGTTGTCGATAGAAACTGCTTTGCGAAATTTCTAAGTAACTTATACTTTGTCTATAGCGAATTGGAAGCTGCACTCGAAACTAATAAGAATCATCCATGTATTAGTGTACTTTATTTTCGAGAACTTAATCGTAAAGCTAATTTAGAGAAAGATTTAGAGTTTTACTACGGCAGTGGTTGGCGAAATCAAATCAAACCCTTAGCCCCTGCTCAAAACTACATTTCCCGGATTCGTGAAGTGTCAGCTTCATATCCAGAATTATTGATAGCCCATGCCTACACTCGCTACATGGGGGATTTATCAGGGGGACAGATGTTACAAAAAGTAGTTCAGTCAACCTTGAATTTAGAAGGTTATCAAGGCACATCTTTTTACAACTTCGAGGAAATTCCTGATAAAACAGCATTCAAAAACAAATATCGTCAAGCACTCAATACAATAGCAATTGACGATACAACAGCCGATAGAATCGTGGCAGAAGCCAATTATTCCTTCCACTTCAATATGCAGATGGCGAAGGAATTAGAAGAAATTTTAATTAAGTCAATTGGTGAAGTAATGTTTCACAAGCTGATTAATTCTCACAATTCTGATAATACCCAAGTGGCGACTAATTAAAGGGGGATAGGGGGGTGGGGAGACAAGGGGATGGGGAGAAGTTAATCGCACCTCACTCCTCACTACTCATATCATGTCCAGTTAAATTAGCCCAAGCTGTGGGGGTGAATGAGTAACAAGTAACGAGTAACGAGTAACGAGTAATGAGTAATGAGTAAAAGGGTTATTTTGGTAATAACCGCCATTCTTAAGTCTTGGTTATATAGTAAGTAATTAGCCCGACTTGATATCACTCCTCACTCTTAACAACTATCTACTAACAACTATCTACTAACAATTCAATGGTATTTCAATTTCCTGGCGTTAAATTCGACTTAGATATTATTAAAAAATACGATACTCCCACACCGAGATATACTAGCTATCCACCCGCTACAGAATTAAGCGAAGCATTTACCGCAAAGGATTTTAAGCAAGCTATTTGTGCTTCAAATCATAGAAAGACTCCGCTATCGCTGTATTTTCATATACCTTTTTGTGAAAATGCTTGCTATTACTGTGGTTGCAATACTATCATTTCTGAGAAAAAACACATTGCTATTCCTTATGTAGAGCATTTGATTCGGGAAATTCAGCAAACAGCAAGTTTGATAGATCCTAATAGAAAAGTGGTGCAAATGCATTGGGGAGGGGGAAGCCCAAATTACTTGAATATATATCAAGTGAAACAGCTTTGGGGAAATATCAATCAATACTTTAATTTCGATGTCTCTTCAGAAGTTTCCATTGAAATTAATCCTACATATGTAGATAGAGATTACATTTTATTTCTGCGGGAAATTGGGTTTAATCGTATCAGTTTCGGCATTCAGGATTTTAATTATCAGGTACAAGTAGCGGTAAATCGCGTTCAACCGGAAGAAACCCTGTTTAATGTTATGGATTGGATTCGAGAAGCTGGATTTAAAAGTGTGAATGTAGATTTAATTTACGGTTTACCTTATCAAAGTTTGCATGGCTTTTGGAAGACGGTAAAAAAGACTATTAAATTAGATCCCGATAGAATCGCTGTATTTAATTTTGCTTATGTACCTTGGCTGAAACCATTACAGAAAAAGTTACCGGTAAATGCACTTCCTAAGCCTCAAGAAAGATTAGAAATTTTATGTATGACAATCGAAGAACTTACCGCCAATCAGTATCAATTTATTGGTATGGATCATTTTGCTAAACCCTCCGACGAATTAGCGATCGCACAAAATAATGGTAGTTTAGGACGCAGTTTCCAAGGTTATACAACTCATGGGGGAACGGAGTTATTTGGTTTCGGTTTGACATCGGTAAGTTTACTAAGAGATACTTACGCTCAAAACCATAAAAAACTCAAAGATTATTATCAAGCAGTTGAAGCAGTTGAGTTACCAATTGCTAAAGGATTCAAATTAAGTTGGGATGACATTCTCAGAAAAAATATAATTATGTGTATCATGTCTGGAAAAACTTTGCGTTTTTCTGATTTTGAAGAAAAATATCAAATTAAATTTAATGAATATTTCTCCCAAGAATTAGAAGCATTGAAATTGTTAGAAGCAGATCAACTGATTAATTTATCAACTGATGAATTCAATATTACAGAAATAGGTAGATTGTTGGTCCGAAATATTGCTTACATCTTTGATGCTTATAAAACTACACAAAAAAATAAATTCTCTCGTGCAATTTAAAGCCATTGAAATTTTTTATGGAAAAATAAATTATCCCGCATCTCATAATCAGAAACAAAAATTTTTTTATTTTTACAAATTATTTTTTAGTTCAATAGGATTTATCCTATAAGTATAGGTATAAATAAATCAAGTCTAAGAGTATGTTTATAAAATAAATAAGACGTATCTTGATATAGAAACGGTATCATTACAAAAAAAAATTAAATAAAAAAATATTTGCTTTAATGTTTTATTCAATTGGTCAAAATATAAAATTTATTAATAAGTACAAATTACAGTCATTGGATAAATAGAAGATTAGTCAGAAACAACAGATAGTTATTCATTTGATACAAGTTTATTAAAAATTGATGAAAAATAAAAATACTATATCTTAAAAATCTTATAGTTCCGGCATCCGGGGCCCGGTCTTAATTTAAATGTAATATAAAGTATCAACTTAGTATTTTACTTCAAAATAATACTGAAATACTGCTATAAGTTACGTAAATATTTATATATGACTCAAGTTGTCAGCAGAGGATTTCTTGTGCCTAATAAAACAAAAACGATGATTCTGATGATTCGTTTGACTGCACTTGCTTCTCACTTCACGGCTAATCTATTATGTTATTTATTACTATTATTTTTTGCTCCTATTAGTTGGGCACAAAGACCTAAGGATATCAGAATTAATCTTCATATTTATAAATTGAAGAGTATAGATGAAGATGAACGACTCAAAGCAATAGAATCCCTAGAAAACATAGGGGAACCAGCAATACCAGCTTTGATAAAAGTGTTACAAAGCAAAGATATGTTGGTTCGCTCTCTTGCTGCGATTTCAATAGGTAGAATCAAGAAAAATACCAAAGTATATTTACCATCCCTTCACCAAGCATTAAAGGATAAAGAGCCGTTAGTTCGTTACAGTGCAGCACTTGCCTTAAGTTATATTGGTGATTCAAAAGCTGCCAACGCTGCACCAATTCTGATCGAAGCATTAAAAGATGACTCACCATCAGTACGTCGCCGTGCAGCTTCGGCATTAGGGAATATTGGTAAACTAAAAACTACTATTCCAGTTTTAATAGAAGCTTTGCAAGATACAGATGAATCAGTTCGTTACAGCGCTGCTTCTAGTTTGAATAACATCTAATTGAGAGTTTGCAAGATGTAGACATTTCGGTTGCAAATCAAGCTGTTGTAGCAATAAAGAATATAGTTCTTAGCTATCGAGACAATGCAGATAAATTATCGGATTCCGAATTAGAGGAAGCAATATCACAATTGGATGATGTCGAAAAAATCTTCGCAAATTATCAACATACAGACATTTTAATTCTTGCAATCAATTCCCTTAAAGCTGAAAAATTATTGCGTCAGTTGGATGAATGATACAATTTTTAATTTTAGATTTTGGATTTTGGATTGTATTTACCTCACCCTTTTCTTACAAACATCCTTCTCCTTTCCTTTCCTTTCTTTTCCTTAATAAAGAGAGGGTTTTTAGGGTGAGGTTTTTAAAATCAATAATTTACAGTATATTTGATCTTTATAAAGTACATTTTAACGGGCAGGGATGCCCGTACCACAAGAGTTTTATAATATAAGCTGCTACCCATTTAACTTACAGTATATAGCGCTTTTCAGGTACATTTTAACGGGCAGGGATGCCCGTACCACAAGATTTATTTGGCATTGGTTAATGGCTATAACTTTTGTCCCAACTTCTATCTTCTCTCTTCCAACTTCTAAGCTATTGTGCATAAAAAATGTACAACAGCTTAGTACTGTACTCAAAATAAAATCTTATCCCATTTCTATATAAAGATGCGCCCCTTTCTAGCCTACGCAGGTAGGCTTTGTAACTATAGCCCCAGCCTTCCAGGCTGCGGGCGCTGCCCGCTAGGAATTGATAAACACCTTATTAACAAAATTTCCATGCAATCCGTAAGGAATATGATGTTTAAGATGTAACCTTGCAACAGGTTGTTTATCCAAATCTTTGGCATCTAAAATTACCACATCCGAACGTTGATGAGTTGAATCATAAACCAAGCCTAATACCCAACCATCATCTTCATCACCGTCATGACTACGCGGTACAAAATTTGGCTCGCTAGCAAAACCATGAGGTGCAGCACTCCAAATTTGTTTTTCACCAGTTTCTAAATCAACTTTTTCAAAGGCTTGCAATGGTGCGTTACCGGTAGCAGCATCAGCGGCACCCATATATAAATAACGATAATTACGTCCGACTTTTAACGGATGTACGCAAGGAAATTCACAGCAACGACTTTCAATTAATTCTCGCTTCACCCTATTATCTTCAAGATTAAGATGAAACCGCCACAATTGTCCGGGTTTTAAAGCATCAAAATTAGTTTCTCGAAAATCACTTTCGGGTTCTACTTCTGGTAAAGTTTCGTAACAAATAGAATCAATTACTATTTCCGAATCTTGTTCAAAAGCGTTGGTATGGTGAAAAACAAAACCAGAATTAGTTTCCAGAATTTTTATTCTCTTGTTATTCTCACCTTTTCTGGAATTTAGAGATTTTCGATCAATCACAATCACCTTAGTAGTTTGATTCGGCTGGAATTTAATAGATTCTCCAGCACCACGCATTCCTAAAGCAAAAGGTATGGGATTAAAAGAAACCGGATTTTGAAACAAAATACAGTAATTGGGAGTAATTACAAAATCGTGAATAAACGCAAAACCTGGAACGCTATAAGCCTGCTTGCGAACAATTTTACCTGTAGTATCCAATTCAAAAATTGTAATAGTAGTAGATAATCCCGGTTTGATCGAAAAATTTACCAAACAAGGCGCACCATTATCTTGTTCACAATTCGGATCGAAACGCGGATGTGCTGCAAAAGCTTCACCTTCGGATAAAATACCATCAAAATATTCTTTACCCAAAGTTTCCAAAGTATAAGGATCTAATTTATGAGGCTCTGCCCCTTCCCACAATGCTAATAGTTTTCCACCCCAATAAATAACATTAGTATTGGCAATATTTTTAAACTTAAAATCGAAGGCATTCGCCAACCAACCGCCAGGTTTCTGTGTACCAAATACACCGCGATAAAGAATTTTTCCAGCTTTTTGTTCTTCTATATAACCCTGAGTACGTACAAAACGATTACGAAAATGAGCGCGTCCATTTGTAAAAGTAATTCGGCTAATCATCCCATCGCCATCAAAAGGGTGATAAATCTTATGTCCGTTAATATCAAGTAAACCCGGACCATTTTTAAACAGTGTACCATTTAACTCTGGCGGTATTTCCCCTTCAATATCATCAATCCAATAATCATATTCTTCTCTTAAAGATTCATATCCCCCCTGCCAATTTTGAACGTTATATGATTTTTTTGTCACCATTGAAGTTTTTTCCTGAAATACTAACGTACTCAAAATAAAAGCAAAGTTCTGTATTTACCACTAAATAATAAACTACTATAAAATGTTCCCAAAATACTCTGTAAACCCGATCAAATTATCCTAAATTATTGAAATCATAAAAATTTTTATTCCCCAATCCACTACTTTTTATTTCAGATAAAGTCTAGAAAACCCATTTACTATAAAATATTTTCCATGCCCCATGCCCCATGCC
>DESS01000188.1 GCA_002361335.1 Richelia sp. UBA3308 | reverse complement strand
CTAATTGAAAATTTACCGCCAGCGGAAAGGGCAGCATATAAAAAGTATCTTGAAAATAAAAGATATGAAATCAGCGTGCTTGAAAGTGCAAAAGTTACTGGAGCATTAGAAGGAAGAAAAGAAGCAAAAATTGAAATTGCTAAAATGATGAAACTTGAAGGGATAGAAATTAATTTAATTCTCAAAACAACGGGGTTAACTCTGGGAGAAATCGAAAAATTATAAATTGTAGAATGGGGAGCAAAAAACCAACCTACTTATCTAATCAATTAATTTTGACTTTAAACCGGATAAAACCGTAATAACTTTTATCATTAACATTTACGGTCGGTATAAGATCTTCATTGGCGTTATTTTTATTGAGTATATTAACAACAACTGCACCATTATTATTAATTCCACCATTACTACCGGAACAATCCATAGATGGTGTTCTACCAGCAGCAAAAAACTCCCCTCTATCACCATCAGCAATGTTAGTCAGAAAAGTCGTTGGATTACTAGAAAAATTGTTATTTTCTAAAGAAATTGCAATACCTAGATTTCCAGAGTTTAAACTACTATCTGTCGGTGTTGAACCATTAAAAGCTGTAGGAATAAAAGTTGTATAAGTTGGTATTAAGTCGCAAATTTTTAATTTACTCGCATCTGTTTCACCCATTGACAAAAAGTAGATTGTATACTCTATTTCATCGCCAGGAAGAACCAAAGCACCGTTGATAATTCCACGTAAAAAATCATTACGATTTGTATTTGCAGGGTCAGAATCGGGCCAGTTAGAGTTATTATCTTCTGTGGTGTTGGGGTCATCAACAAATTGGTTAAAGTTCACCTCGTTAATTGCCGTGATTCTTTTGACTAAAATAATTTTTGGCGGACCATTTGCTACAGTTTTTTCCACATTAATAATTGTCGGTTCGTCGTCTTCTGTATTTGAAGGGTCATTTCCTGTATTCTGACTATCATTACCGATTTGTTTGAAAGCATTACCTTCACTTGGTGGATTATCTTCGCTGACTCCTGCTGAGTCAGCATCTGTTAAAGCATTTCCAGTTACTGCTGCGTTGTCAGGTGTATTGAAAGTAGCATTAGCTTGGTTAATAATAGAATTTCCATCATTATCATCGTTTATTGTAGCAGTGATTTTGATGGTAATTTCATCATCAATTCGTAAAGTACCGGAGTTCGTTAATGCACCAGAACCGTTATAGGAAGAATTAAGGGTAATATTATTACCGCTGGTTTGTGAATCAATTACAGAGTTGTTATAAGTTAATTGCGATGGTAGGGTATCTTCAATAACGAAATTGGTCGCATCTGTCTTAGCTTCGGGAGCTTTGTTGTTATAAGTAATAGTATATTCAACTGTATCTCCTACAGTTACCGTACCGCTATTATCTTTATCTTCGAGGAACCTTACCGATTTTGTTCCACGTATATTTGCTGACTTACTATCGGTGATAATCAGATTAGTAGATGTTGCTTCACTGGGGAAATAAGACCAAGTATCGATTCCTTTGAAATCTCCATAATTATCACTAAATTTGTGCGCTCCAGTGGAACTATCAATTCCAGTTGCTGCGTTACGAGGATTGCTAGCACCACTACCATTTAAACTTACATCTGTACCGTTACTGGTGGTGTAATTATCATCATCATAGTAGACGGTAAATTTATTAAATCCACTGGGAAATGCAGTTGGTGGATTTAGCATTTCAATTACAAATCCATTGGGATTACTTTCTACATCTAACATGGGAAAGTGATATTCCCCAGTCCGCAATCTAATTCTGGCATTGTAGGGGTCGTTATTAGTCCGAGGAGCCAAATCTATACCATTTGCATCTTTACCATCCCAGGACACAACATTACTACCAACATTGGCTATATTTTGTAAAACTCTATCTTGACTGGGGTCAAAAGTACCGTCTTCATCGGTATCAATAATAATTTCGTAGCTGCCCGAACTCGCTGAATCAAAACTGAAATTTCCCCCAACACCAACAAAAGTTTGGTTTCCACTTCCACCAGTGCCACCAGTAAATTGGAAATTAATTGGTATTGCAGGAATTGCTGGTGTACGAGGAATACCCAATTGATCCAAAGTTTCTGGATCGGGACGATTGAAAAATGTTAAATGAGTTATCTCTGTTGGAGTATCGGGAACATCGGGACGCTGTACTTGGACGTTTCCTTGGAATGGAGATAAGCTATTATCTGTTGCTTTTGCTGAATGATATAGAGTGCTATTATCCCTAAGGTCAATAAATCCTCTACTATTTCCAAAAAATATAAAACCGAAAGGGTCTAACTGATTCATTTCAGTTTTATATAGAAAACCATCTTTTGTTTGAATAAAGAAATCTGCATTGACAGATTGACCGCTACCTCCCATGTTCATTGCAACATAGTTGGTAAATACCCGTCCCATTTTCGGATTTCCACCGCTATCTCTGATTGTTACATCCCAAGCAGCTACACTTCCTCCTTGGGTACTGTCTGTAGGAAATTGGGCTGTTCCCGACTTAGGAGGTGGATCTCCAATAGTATTAGGAGAGTGGAATTCTAAATCATAAATTCCCGTCTCTGTCGCTGTAAAGGTACATGGTGTATAACCCCCAGGATTTGGTAAGGGACCTGCTGTTTCTTTGGCTACCGTATCTATAAATCCTTCTCCAGATGTCTTAACATCACAAATTTGCTCCACTCCTGAAGGACTGCGTAGAACTATATCCTTGCTATCAAAACTGTTATATACGCTTGAACCAAGGTTTATAGTTTCTCCACTCTTAACAAAAACCTTGAGTTTAGTTTTGCGTACAATACCAGCAGATGTAGCAGTTGACCATTCTGTATAAGGTCTATCTCCACCTTTCTCAACCAGTTCCTTGGAACCTTCGGCTTTTGCTAGGGTATTACCAAAACCCAAAATACAAAGTGTGAAAATTAAACTCACAAACAATCGTATGCTGTAGATTGTGACTCTGTTAATCCATTTATTTATATGTAAATATTTTAATTCTGATTTCATTGGTAAATGCACCCGACCGCAGCGTCATAATTTTGTAAACTAATTATTTATCTTACGGTAAAATTTTTTTGACTACAAAGTAAGAGATAAGAAGGAAAAAGCCTGAAAAAGGCAATGGGGTGATTGATGCACAAACCATTCCCGGGTCGCCTGGGGGGCATCTTGCACCCGATGACCGTGGGTAATTCAACTCACATTTAGAGGTTAAAAAATTACTGAATAAACAAATAAATTTGATTTATGTCTTACTTTATATATTGCACATAAAGTTAGCCTTTGTATCTACGTAATATTACGTAAATTGAAATTAATGACCAAAATTTTGCGGATATTACTCTCTAACTGTGAAAAACAAGCTATGAATTTTCAACTATGAAGCTAAGCATAATTAATCAAAATTCTTTATTTCACTTTTGTTTTAAAACGAATGTAACCGTAGG
>DESS01000187.1 GCA_002361335.1 Richelia sp. UBA3308 | reverse complement strand
TTTCTCAGCGTAATCCCGTCAGCTATTAAAGGATTTAATTATTTTTCCTGTGTTAATATCCCAAAGTTGAATATTTTCTTTATCTCTACCTACAGCTAATAAATTTGAATCGGTATTAAAAGCAATACTCCAAGGGGAAGATGATTTTTTTTGTAATATTGCCATGGATTTGCTATTATTTATATTCCATACATTTACAGTACCATCGTAGCTACCATAAGCGATAAATTTGCCATCATGACTAAAAGCCATGGAAATAATTGGTTTACCAAAATTTCCTAAAGTCTGTATGCATTTACCGTTATTTATATCCCAAAGTTTGACAATACCACTAGTATGTCCGCTAGCTAAAATTAAACTATTCAATTTTAAATTATATTTAAGTTTAATAATATAACAAGCTCTTTCTTCTATAGTTTGAAAACATTCTCCTGTGAGGACATTCCAAAGTTTAATAATAGAATGAGCTCCACAACTAGCAATTGTATTTCCATCGCCACTAAATGCCACAGAAAGTACTGGACGATTATGCCCGCTAATAGTTTTTAAACACTCTCCTGTTTGAGAATTCCAAATTTTTATAGTTCGATCGCTACTACCACTAACTATTTTTGTACCATCAAAAACTGTACTACTATCAGCTATAAAATTAGAAATATTTCCATCAAATAAATCTAAAATTGTGTTGGCAACGACTTTAATATATAAAGGATTTCCACCATAGTTAATATTTAATTGTTCCAACTCTGAATTTATGCCACAAGTAATTCCTTTCGCTTTTAATATTTCTTTTACTTCCCCAACCCCTAAACCACCTATTTGTAAACAACGAACCGGTAACTCTTTACCTTCAATGGCAGCGATTTCTTTTGGCTTTTCTCTAGACGTAATCAACAAACAACTTTGATGAAATGTTTCCCCTAACTTTTGAAACAGTTCGCCATAACCCTCATATCCTTGTAAATAATTTCCAGCATAATTACCACCACAAAAAACAGCATCAACATTATCAAAAATTAGCAATAACCGTTTATTTTGTAGATATTCAAGTAATTTATTAATTATCTGAGTAATATTTTTCGATAAATCTGTTTCTTCTCCATTGGATATTATTTGTAATAGATTACTTATTATTTCCAACGGTAGTGGAGCATTACGTAGAGAAAACCAAATTGAACAATCAAAATTTTCACTGAAATTTTCAGCAACTTTAGCCGATAAACTTGTTTTCCCAATACCACCAATTCCGACTAATGTAATTAAGCGACAGCAATCATCTATAATCCATCTTTTTAGTATATTTATTTCTTCACTACGACCAAAAAAAATAGAAACATCTGGCGCTTCAGTACAAAAATATTTATTTTGCTCTTCGCTACTTTCTATAGTTTTATTTATAACGCTGAAATTTGTATAATCACTTTTATTTAACTCCAGAGTAAATGCATTAAAAAACCGCTGTAAAGTACGTTTATCAACTCCAACTTTTCGATGTAAAACCTTAGAAATTGTAGAAGGATCCAGTCGAGTAATTTCGCTTAAAGCTTCAATAGTATAAGGTTTAGCAGAATTTTGTTGATTTTCCCATTCTTGTAAAGCGGTTTGTAATTTTTCCCATCCTTCACTAGTGAGAATTACTCCTCGCTTACCCCTTGTTTGTGCTTTCAGAATCATCTTCAATATGGCATCTTCAATATGGAAGTTATGGATTTTATGGAAGTTTATTTTTTGTTTATATCTTGTTTATATTTACTATGAGATTTTGATCTGGATATATAGCGTAACTAAAATATTGATATTTAAGGCTTTCAGAATATTTTAGGAAAATTTATCAAATTTTAGAAAATTAAATTATCAAAATAAAACTTATTTTTTACAACTTCCTGAACTTCCCTGGTACAGATAATTAACAAATGCCATCATGTTTACAAATGGAATTGCAAATAAATCGATAATTCGCGGTAGATTAAATCAAAATTCCCAATGATTATCTGTGATCGCAGTCTAAAATGCTGTATAAAATACTGCGAAAATTATGAATTTATTTTTGCAATTGATCATTAATCTGTATTTATTTATTGCTTGTAAGTACTATGACTCCCCTCAACATCGAAAATTTACCACTCTGGGTACAAAATAGAGATAGAGTATTGAAATTAAATCAAAATGTACAGTGGCGTTATGATAAACAGCCAGACTACACTAAATCTAATGAAAATTTAGCCAAAGAGAGTACGCAAAATCACTCCGAAAATTCCCTGGAAGCACTCGTACAAAACTTAGTGCGAACATTCGACATAGAAGCCAATTTTAAAACTAATCCTCAACAGTGGATATCTGTTGTTCAAGATAAGTTTCGTATGAGTACAAACGGTGGAATTAACTACAAATTAGAAGACTTAGTAGAATCTGGTACTTACAAATTATTGATTGGTAATACTCAACATTACAAAGCTTCCGAAGAAAACTTTGAAACTTCCACAAATCTTTTTCACTCAGCATTTCCCGAAGGCTTTTTATGGGAAGTTTTAGAAGTTTATTCTGCACCACCAACTGTTACTGTTAAATGGAGACATTGGGGACATTTTCAAGGAGCTTATAAAGATTATCTTCCTACTGGAGAAACAATTGAAATTATCGGCATGAGTATTATCAAACTTAGCGATGATTTAAAGATTTTGTCATTGGAACACTATTATGACAATACAAAATTTTTAGATAAACTAACTTCTGGTGGTAAAAAATCAGTCGGAGCAAAACAAACACCATCATCTTTACAACAAAAATTTTGGGGTTTTATCAAATACTTTTTACAACCAAAAATAAATCCTAAAATCGCAAATTCACAAATTAGTCGTTGTCCTTTTGCAGCTTTACTACGGTAATTTATAGCGGTTTTCGGAACAAGTAACTACGCCCATGCACCCCTCTTCGATGCTTTGGAGAGGGGAAGAAGCTCGAAAACGACTTTATCAGGGTAATGCCCGAATTTAGAATAAAGAATTAATTTTGAGCCTTACTATTTTTAATGATTGAATCAAGAATAGAAATTAATTCATTTAAAAAATTTATTGGTAAATTGTAAAGAATTGATTTGTTGCAAAAAATAAATATGTTATACCATTTCTTTATAAAGATGCGCCGAATTCAGCCCGTGCAGACGGGCTTTGTTTTAGTAGCCCCACCATAGCCTTTTGGAGGGCGATTAAGTGCAACCTCATACAGAATTGGTATTATATTTTTTTCTAAATTCTAAATTCGGGCATTCTAAATTCTAATACAATTCATACTTCATCAACTGACAAGGCAAAGTGCCATTATATACTGCTATCCGTTGTGACGATTTCAACCCAATATATTTAGACAATTCCTTGTTACCACTTAGAACAAATGCAGTCCAACCTTTAAACCGTTGTTTCATCACATCACCCAAAAGCTTGTAAAATGCTCCTAAATCAATATCTCCTCCCAAACGTTCGCCATAAGGTGGATTGCAAAACAAAACCCCACTGTCTGCCGGTGCTGCAATTTCCGAAAGCTCCATCTGAGAAAACCAAATATAATTCTCAACACCGCTATTTGTCGCATTTACATGAGCCTGTTCGATGACATCTTCATCGCCATCGCTCCCCCAAATTGATGCAGGAAGTGTATCTAATTGACTCCCTTGTGCTTCTGTTATTAACTTCTCTAAAAGAGATTGGTCAAAATCCCCCCAAGTTTCAAATCCAAAAGACTCTCGAAATAAACCTGGTGCAATATTCAGTGCCTTTAAACAGGCTTCTATAGGTAAAGTACCCGAACCACAAAGCGGATCATAGAACATTTGTTCTGGCTGCCAACCTGAAAGTTGAATTAAAGCAGCCGCTAAAGATTCTTTCAGGGGTGCAGCTCCCACAGCAGGGCGGTAGCCTCGGCGGTGTAAACTATTGCCAGAACTATCTAGACTAACAGTACAAAAATCACCATTGATATGTACATTAATCCGTAAATCTGGTGATTTAAGTTCAACATCCGAACGTTCCCCGAAATTCAGCTGTTGTTGATCGACGATCGCATTTTTGACTTGAAGCGCCGTGAAATGGCTGTGATTGAGTTGGTCATTTTTACCCGTGGCTTTTACCGCTAAGGTCTGGTTTGGTGTAATATAATCTTGCCAATCAATAGTTTGGATACCTTGATAAAGATCTTTTGCAGTTTGGCAACGAAAAGAATGCACCTTGAATAAAATTCGGAACGGTAGCCTTGCCCATAGATTAACTTTATAAAGTAGAGCGCGATCGCCAACAAAATCAACACCGCAAAATCCAGGTTCCACCGAACTAGCGCCTAATTGCTCTAACTCAGACGCTGCAAGTTCTTCCAATCCGCGAGCAACCGTTGCAAAATACTGGTTCATAAAAATAGAATTCCTAGAGGGGGAGAAACTGCTAGAAAAAACTTACTGGCTTAATGCCCCTAACTCACCCAAACCGTAAATTTTGTAGACTTATGAGCAGATTTTATCAAACAGTTGCTAAAACTTTTTTATCCAACCAATGGTAACTATTGTCGTCGTTATTAATATTTTTATCTCATTGATATTCTTTTACAGCGCTTGGCAATTATACAACTTACGACAGAAATTAGCTCGCTTAAGCAAATTTCTCACAAACTGCGATCGCAATTCTTATGCGTTGCTGCACCGAAGGGCTGAAGCGATTTATCTAGCTAAACAGAATTTTAGTAATCTGCGTCAAGATAATCAAAGTTTGCAAGTAAAACTTCGACTTGTAAAGCAAATTTTAGCACTAATTGTTTTCGGTAGACAAATACTTTGGAATCGTCCCGGATTTAATTTAACCTCTAAATATTTAAAAAGAAAACCGGATTAAACCCAATTAAAAGTTAGAATGGCCGAATGGCCTTATTTGTGATTAGAGTAAAAGCTATTCCCTCCCTCCCCTTATCCCCTTATCCCCTTGTCCCCTTGTCCCCTTGTCTCCTTATCCCCTTGTCTCCCCATCCCGTGGGCATATAAAAAAAAATTATGTCAAATGAATAACGTTTAATAAGTCAATGCAACCAAAGTCAGTGATATATTGCGATCGATTAGGAGAAGATTTAATCTTTGAGAGTCTTGCAAGCTCCTCAAACCCACTTAAAATGAGTTTAAGGAGAGAAAGATAAAATGTCTAATAACCGTAGTGGAAGTTTTATTGGCGGTTTGATGCTAGGAGCTACCATTGGTGCCTTCACCGGGTTGCTTATGGCTCCCCGCACGGGACGCGAAACACGTAAACTATTGAAAAAGTCTGCTGATGCTTTACCAGATTTAGCAGAGGATTTATCTACAAGCGTGCAAATTCAAGCAGATCGTCTTTCTGAGAATGCTTTACGTTCTTGGGATAATACATTAGAGCGACTACGAGAAGCTATTTTTGCAGGAATAGATGCTTCCATGCGAGAACATCAAGCATTGAAACGACAAAAAACTCAAGAGAATTCCAATTCTCTACCCCAGAATACAAATAATTAGTTGACCAAACTAATCACCAACTTTAGATTTTAATTTTAAGCACACCGCACTGTGTTAATGCTACGCCTTACCTGGTTGTAGCAAAAATCTAAGATTTTAAATTCTGCTTTAAAAAAACACGAACAAAAACCCCTATGATATCCATTATGAAGGAAAAACGAGTGTTTATTTTATTCGAGGGCCTGGGGATTTAATCACTTTGACATGTTCCTGTTTTAACTTCACCATTGTGGGGTAAATCTTTTCAAGGTAAATCTGTCGTTGGAAAGTTTGACAAAATCCAAACCAACAACGCCAACTTTCCGTAAAATGCTGTTAGCGATTGACGATATTAGCGTGAGTGAACCTCTGTTTTGGCTGGGATTATCTATTATATTAGTTGCTTGTAGCATTACTGCTTTGTTGGTAGCCGCTATTCCAGCTTTGCAGGAGGTAGCAAGAGCTGCTCGTAGTGCTGAAAAGTTGTTTGATACTCTTTCACGAGAGTTACCTCCTACTTTAGAAGCTATCCGCTTAACTGGCTTGGAAATTACCGATCTAACTGATGATGTTAGCGAAGGCGTTCAAAGTGCTTCTGAAGTCGTTAAACAAGTCGATCAAAGCTTGTCGAGTGCCAAGAAGCAAGCCCAAAATGTGCAAGTTGGTACCCGCAGTATTTTTGTCGGTATAAAAGCCGCATGGAAATCTTTTACTAATCCTCAATCTTCCAAACGCACTATTGAACGTCAAACATCTTCTCCAAAAGCCCTATCCCGTAAAGAAAAAGAATCCATTCGCACTGAAGGGCGCCGCCCTACAAACGAAAACTATTTCACTCAAGATTCTCGCCAAAATTAACATTAGTAGAATTCCCACGGGCAGGGATGCCCGTGCCACAAGAATGTATTCTACTCAAATGAAAACCGCTATAATGCCCGAATTTTGAATACTTTTGACCGAAAAATAAACTGGATATAAGCCCCCGGATTTATCCGTGGAGAAAAACAAACTCAAGCCCCTCGATTCATCGATGGGGTAATAATTCGGCCATTCTGGCGTTGCTTCACTGATGTATGAAACGGATTTATTAAAAAATCGAAAACCAAGTCCGGGACGCGATACCCTTGCCTCTGGGACATTTAGGATTCATACCCGAATTCTTCATTCTAAATTCTTCATTCTAAATTCTAAATTCTAAATTCTAAATTCTAAATTCTAAATTCACCTTAAGCAACCCCCAGGGCTTGACTCTAACTCCAGGTTTATTGCCTGGTGGTTTTCTTCTGGTTAAGGATTGATTATCAAAAGGTCAAGGTTATGCTTTAGTCATGTAAAATAAATTAGAATAAAGTAACGAATTGTAAAGAAGTATCACTTTTTTTCTGACCTTTTGAAACAATTTGCTTAATTTCAGTGTTGAAATTTATATAAAAAAGCCCATGGATAATAGTTTTCGGCGACGTTTTTTTAGTTTTGTGACAGTATTAATTTTAGTAGGCTCAATTTGGACGATACATACGGGCAATGCATATGCTTACAATAATCCAGAATTACTGCCGGATACAGTAACACCAGTTGTAGACTTAGGAAAATCTCTGAATGTTGTTCAAGAAGAAAATTTAGTTGAAGAACTTAACGAATTTGAAGAAGAAACTGGGTGGCAGTTGCGAGTACTCACTCAATATGACCGAACACCGGGTAGGGCTGTTATTAAATTTTGGGGTTTAAATGATAGAAGTATTTTGCTGGTAGCGGATTCTCGCGGCGGTAATATTCTAAGTTTTGCTGTTGGGGATGATGTGTACGAATTGCTGCCGCGCACCTTTTGGATAGAATTACAAACCCGTTTTGGCAACTTATATTTTGTCAGAGAAAAAGGTGAAGACCAAGCCATTATTCAAGCTTTACACACAGTCGAAAATTGTTTGCGTCAAGGTGGTTGTCAGGTTGTTCCTGGATTACCACGGGAACAGTGGATTCTCACCTTAATTACCTCAGTTATTGGTGGAGTTATCTGTGGTTTTGCTGCTCAACCAAGAAATGAAGGACAAGTCGTTGCTTGGCAATGGGCGTTAATATTCTCTCCATTATGGGGTATTTTGTTTATTGCGTTCGGAATTGGTCCTGTAGTTACTCGTACCTCTGATTGGCTGCCTTTAGTTCGTAATATCTCCGGTTTTCTAATTGGAGTTTTGGTTGCTTATTTATCTCCTTTTATGGGTAAAGAATCTCCTTCTCAAACTTAAAATATTTTGGGAATTGGGAATTGGGGATTGGGAATTGGGCATGGGGAATTGGGAATTGGGCATGGGGGATTGGGCAT
>DESS01000061.1 GCA_002361335.1 Richelia sp. UBA3308 | reverse complement strand
TACTTACTATATAACCAAGACTTAAGAATGACCATTTTTACCAACATAACCATGAAGACTCATTACTTGTTACTCATCTCTCCCCACAGATATGATAACTGTTTAACCGGACATGATATGACTTCCCCCTCCTGGGGTTTCTCCTACTGTTTTTGGGAACAATAAAATGGTAGGAATGAGGAAATAAAATTGACCGAAGAACGTGCATACTGGCTGGCTTGGTCAAAAGTTTCAGGGGTTGGACCAGTATTATTACAAAGATTATACCAACATTTTGGTTCGCCGAAAACTGCTTGGGAAGCAAATTCTTCTCAATTGGGAAAGGTTGGGGGTTTTGGTTTACAAACTTTGCATAAGGTACTTAAACAACGTTCCCAAATCAATCCACTACAGTTTCTCAAACAGCATGAACAAGAAAATCCGAATTTTTGGACACCAGCAGATGCTGACTACCCCCGCTTATTGCTAGAAATTCCTAGCCCCCCAGCAGTATTGTACTATTGTGGTGAGGTAGAATTACAAGAAAATTTGGCACAAAAACCCCTGGTTGCAATAGTGGGCACGCGCCAACCGACGGAATACGGTATCCGTTGGACACGCCGCATAAGTTCTGCTTTAGTAGAAAATGGTTTTACTGTGGTTTCTGGTTTAGCAGAGGGAATTGATAGCGCTTCTCATTGTGCTGCAATTAAAGCCGGGGGACGTACTATTGCTGCTTTGGGTACGGGTGTAGATGTGATTTATCCCGCGAAAAACCGGGAATTATACAAACAGATTTTGAATCAAGGTTTTGTTTTAAGTGAATATCCGACAAAAACCCAACCCCATCGCACTCACTTTCCCCGACGCAATCGGATTATTGCGGGTTTATCTCGTGCTGTTTTGGTGATGGAAGCACCGAAAAAATCTGGCGCTTTAATTACTGCCGATTACGCTAATGAATTTGGTAGAGATGTTTATGCATTGCCGGGAAGACTTGATGATTTCTCTTCTGAGGGATGCTTAAAGTTAGTTTCTCAAGGCGCTACTCCTATTCTCAAAGAATTAGATGAATTATTAAAAATGTTGGGTGCCATTCCTCAAGTTAGTAATGTCGGAAATTTGACATCGGATGTAGAGAAGCCATTGCCAGATTTACCACCAGAATTACATCGAGTCATGAAAACTATTTCCTCAGAATCTTTACCTTTTGATTTAATTATTCAACAAACTCAAATGCCTGCTAATAAAGTTTCTTCTGCTTTATTACAATTGGAATTAATGGGCTTGGTTACTCAACTTCCTGGAATGCGATATCAGAGGAATTGACGGGCACCCTTGACTAATTGATTTTTTGGCCTTGTCTACCTCGTTATTAATTTACAGCATATTTCATAGAGCTGCTGGTAGATTTGGACGGGCAGGGATGCTCCGCAGTCGCTCATGGGGGAAACCCCCTTTCTGCGCGCTGCTCTCCGTACCACAAGAGTTTTAAAATATAGTAGTTTACTCAAAATAAAAACGAGCGTGCTGTATTTATTTAATATCAATTATTCAATATTTATTTTGTTACTGATAATAGAATTTTATATCTCTGATGGTCAAAACTCTCAGGCGTAATGACCGATATAAATACATAATAATGCTACTAATTTTATTTATAAATCGAAATAAAATCGATTTGCGGGGGTATTCTAATTTTTTTTGTTTATCTAAGTAAATATCTACTTCACTTCGCTCTATCTTGCCACTTTTTATTTTGTTCAATTCTAACTTATCTTTGAAAAATTTAATCTCCGGCATGGGATTAGTTCTAATTTCTATTCCTGCTTGAGCTGCTGCTAATCCTATGGTATGTCCTTCACCTCGATAAAATTTATGTAGTTCACAATAAGCAGCAATCTTCTCCCAATTTTTCAGGAATTCAAGTTCCCGTCCTTTATCTCTAGTGACTACAAATAAACATTCATGTACAAAAGTGATATCTGTAAGATCTAAGTTTAATTTGTGGGCAATATTGTTTAAAATATTGATTTCCAATTTATTTTTGTTGTGTTTAAGAATGTTATGCCATGCTATTCTTGCTGTTATTCCTGGTTGCCATGACAAATCATCTGGTACCGATGCCAAAATTCTCATATCAGCATCAATAAATATACATGAGTTAAACAGTGATAATGCTTTGGCGATCGCAAAACGTTTGTCATGATAACATCCAATACTTTGCTGTCTATGTGGGAATGCTAAAACATTTGTGACTTGGCTAAATTTTTGCGGTCTATCTGTCAATATTACTAAAGGAATTGTAGGAGAATATTGTTTTAAATCTTTTGCTAATTCTAATGCTAGATTACAATAATTGGCACCTAGAGCTAATGTACAAAAACAATATTTTGATGATTGTTTTAATGATTGTGATGTCATAAATATTTATTGATTTTTTGATGATTTTTTTATAAAACATCCCAGGATTATATTTATAATCATTGGTTTATGAAATTGCCAATATATAGAGTTTATTAAGACAATTTATCGATAGTAAAAGTTGAAATCTTTAAGAGCAAGAATTCGAGCTTTATTGAAGCGGTAGTGATAGTCTATTCTGCGGCTTAAATGATTCCATAAAGTTTTATTTGATTTCCATGCAGCAGCATCTAAATGACGTTTAGCTTCATTGATGCTTTCTAGCCAAGAGGGCTTAGTAATTTCTAATCCTGCTTTGGCTGCTGCTAATCCAATACCATGTCCTGAACCTGCATGGATTCTATGTAATTCTAGATAACGAGCAATCAAATCCCATTGCTTGAGAAATTCTGAAGTTTTATCTCCATCTGCAGACACCGCAAATAATGATTCTCCGATATAGCTTACAGAATTAATATCGATGTTAAGTTTGTCAGCCAATTTACGAAGATAGATTAATCTTTCAGGATTGTATTTTTGTGCATGTTCAACAAGATTTTCAATGTGTACTGCTGCTAATCCTGTTGACTTTTCTATCGACTCTGGTAGACTATTAAAAATTTTTGTATCTGCATCTATCTGTATTGCTACGTTGAATTTTGTTAATGCTTTCTCAATGACAAATCGCTTATCGTGATAGCAATGAAGAATTCCCTTTTTTTTCAGTTTGAAGGCAAATACATTACTACAGTCATTAAATGCATCAGGATTATCTGTTCCGATTACTACTGTAGTTTCTGGAGAGTGTTTCTCTATATTTTCTGCAAATTCTTTAGCTAAAAGTTGATATTTGGGCTTGAGAGCGAGAATACTAAAACAGAAACTTTTATTCATGAAAATACTCCGTCTTAAATTATTGGAACAATTATTCTTAAAATATTCTTAAAAAATCAATAAAATCTATATAGCCTTACTGCTTCTAAAAATTTTATGTATATTATCTTTGAATTTTATGGGGAAATCTTCCGTATATTCACTTCATATTTAAGGTTAGTATGAATTCTTTATTGTATTCGGAACTAAATAATGTCAAGGTGAATTTAAAATTTAGAATGGCCAAATGAAGAATTTAGAATTATTACCCCATCGATGAATCGAGGGGCTTGAGTTTGTTTTTCGGTTAATTATTCTAGCTAACATCCTTACTTATTACCTTGACTTTTGATACTTTTAACGAACGCCCAGCGGTACTAACTCACGTTTTTTTGCGTGAGCCAAGACTAATTCCTCAAAATCTATCTTTCATCTCCCGCAACCGCGCAAAGGTTTGCACAGAATCATTACTATTTGCTGCCAATTGTAATGCTGGTTGTTCCCACCTCAGAAACGGATTAGTCTGTTTTTCTACTCCTAACAATGAGGGAACGGTAGCCTCTTGACGACTACGATGTGCTAAAACTAGCTCATATCGCTGCTGCAGTTCCGGGTTTTTACTATCCACAGTCATGGCGAATTGTAAATTTTTTAAAGTATATTCGTGGGCGCACCAAACTCGGGTATTATCTGGCAAAGCACGTATTTTACTCAGGGAATTTACCATTTGTGCTGGTGTTCCTTCAAACAAACGTCCGCAGCCACCAGCAAATAAAGTATCGCCACAGAATAAGTTTCCCATTTCTTCTGATTTTTGGGGAGGAAAATAATAGGCGATATGAGCGCGGGTGTGCCCGGGAACGAACAAAACCTCCCCCGTGCCATCGCCAAAATTAATGCGATCGCCATCTTCTAAAAACACTTTTTGTTGGGGAATTCTCCCTTTATCGGAAATTCCACCATAAACTGTCAATTGCGGAAATTTCTCAATTAATTTTTGATTACCACCAACATGATCGTAATGATGATGAGTGTTAAAAATTGCGATTAATTCTACTTTGAGTTCATCAAGTTTTGTTAAAACTGGTTGTGCTTCTGCTGGATCGACTACAGCAGCAATATTTTGTTCGGCATCATATAGCAAGAATATATAATTGTCTGAAAGTGCCTTTATACGAAATACCTGCATTTTGATAGCCTTGTTAATTGTTTTTATTCACCAGCACTAGTTTAACTATCGGGCAATCAAAAAGCTTTATTTACTTTGATTTTTAGTCAGAAGTATGGAAGTATCCTTTCTCTAGATCTTGTTTAAATTGTTGTAGCCTTTCTTCAAGTTGTACAGTTAATTGTTCTATGCGAACATCACTACTTAAATTTGGCTGGGAATTTTTGGCAATATCTACTAATTGAGTTGCCATTTTTTTGCAATGCTGTTGGAACAAACTTTTGAGTAAACGTCTTGGTGCCTGTAGTGTATACTTTTTGCAGAAGCGTAGGAATGGTTCAACTTTGTAGGCTGGTGGATATAACTTATTTGATGGCATCAGATAGTGTGGTTCATACTTTAGACCAACCGTTGAACACCAATCATGCCATTTAAAGGGAAGAATTGCGGTACTAGTCATTACAGGAACCCAAGGCACTCGTAAGGCATCAGCAACGATCGCACCGTGCATTGCTTCTGTGAGCAAAACCTCTGTTTGACAAATAGCAGACAAAATTGTTTCAGTCTGCCAACGTGGATCGATATATGACATTCCTGCCTCTTCACAAATATCTTTCCAAGCTGGATCTCCAAGCATAGCAAGCCGAATATGGGGCATATACGCAAACTTTGTCCGCTTTTCAAGGTTTGGTTTATATACGCGTCTTATAAGTAGAGCACTGTCAGTAACAGCTAATTCCGGTGCTATTCCCAGCTTTTTAGCCGAAAGTGGACCCCTCACACAGTAAATTTTCCAACTTTGATCTATTGTAGGTAAAACCCCACCACCATAGCCAACGCCAGAACCAAATACTGCTGTTTTATTAGCTTTGGGCAAAGTTTTGTTTAATAGGGTGCCAATGCCAACAAAAATACTTCTCTCGTCCCCATCGAAAACATCTGGTAGGAGTTTTTCCCACAACCAAGGATTCAGATCATCTCCAAAATTAGTAACTCCATTTGCAAAGCGAAAATAATGTAGTTTCATTATCTTAATTCCTAATACAATTATTTGGTTAGAAAAATTCTATTTTTTAAAGTATAAATACTTATTTCCCCCTAAATATACACATTAACAGCAATGTAATAAATGCGGGGATTCACAAATGTAGAGATAACTGGTAGCGAGAAATTAAATATACAACCTAGTCCTTTTTAAAGGTTATGTTCACACTTAAACCACTGTAAAATTACTATACTTTTTGTAAATAAATATTAAGTTAGGTATTGCCGAACTAAACTTAACTTTACACGTGGTTTAAAACAGTTGCTCATGTACCATTGTCATGTTGCTACCGAGGTATGCAATATCACCGTATTAATACTTAATTGAAAATAGAGTTATTTGGGGTTTTCTAGAACTATCAGTAAATTCGCTCTAGGATAAGTAGGAGATGCGGAGTTAGACTATGACTCGGATTTTTATACAATAAAGACTATTGGTTGGACAGGGGTTTCTACTAATATTTTCTAATATTTTTGATTACAGATGTTTGTGAACTGAATTATTGTGGGGAAGCGTGCAAAGTAAAAAACAACCCAAAGTTTCCATAGTTGTTAGCGATTTATCTAGTGCTGGTGCGGGTAGATGGGGAGGCGGTGGAGTGCGTTCCTTTTTACTTGCACAAGCACTGCAAAAGCTGGAATATCAAGTCGAAATTTTAGGATTTGTTTTCGGCGATAGCCCGGCAGTAAATGCTCAATCACAAATTCAGGTTTCGACTTTTAATGGTTACAATTATCCGCGATTTTTATCATCAGCGGGGGAACTTCTTAAGCAAGTTGATGGTGATATTATTTATGCGATGAGACCAAAAGCGACTACTTTTGGTTTATCGTTATTGAAAAGATTAAAAACTCGCAAGCCTATAATTTTAGATATCGATGATTGGGAATTGAGTTGGGTTGGTGGGGAAGAGTGGAAATATCGTCCTTCTTTAAAGCAGTTTGCCAGAGATGTTTTGAAATCAGAAGGTGCTTTGAGATATCCAGATCATCCAGTTTATTTAAAATGGATGGAAGAAATGGCGCATCGAGCGAATTTAATTACCATTCATACTAAATTTTTGCAAAAACGATTTGGTGGAGTTTATATTCCAAATGGCAAGGATACTTCGCTTTTTAATCCCGAACTTTATAACTCTGGTGAAAGTAAAAAGCGTTATGGACTTGCCGACTACAAAATTTTAATGTTTCCCGGTGCGCCAAGACCTTATAAAGGAGTAGAAGATATTTTAATTGCACTGGATCGGTTAAATGATTCTAGTTTCAAATTGGTAATTGTTGGTGGTAGTCCCTATGATGATTATGATGTTAAATTAATGGAAAAATGGGGACGTTGGATAATTCAATTACCAAAACATCCATCGGATCAAATGCCGGAGATTGTTGCAGCAGCGGATGTCATTGTTGTCCCTCAACGAAATATTCCTGCTGCTTTAGCTCAGTTTCCTTTAAAATTAACAGATGGAATGTCAATGGCAAAACCAATTTTAGCAACTAGAGTAGGCGATATTCCAGATATTTTAGGTGACACTGGTTATATGGTTGATTCAAGTAGTCCCGAACAAATTGCCGATCAAATTCAATTCATTTTTCATAATTTTGAATCAGCTATGGAAAATGGTAAAAGAGCCAGAGAAAGATGTGTAAAATACTATAGTATCAACAGTATGGCTGATATTTTATCTCAAGTTATTTCCAGTTTGTAAACTATGAAAATATCAGCAAATAAAATATTTAAATTTCGCTGATTTTATATCAATAAGAATGAGAATTTATTCAGATTAAACAATATTTTATTCTGTTTTACTCAGCCCTTTCATTTGGGTTCCCAGGTTGTAATCAAGATAATTAATTTTAAGGATTCTCTCAAATCACAATATCAACTTTAATTATAAAAATCAGTAAAAAGCTCCATGTCTACAAGAAAAATACTTTTTAGATTTGCGAAACCTTATTCAGGCTGGATAATCATCACAATTGTGTTGGGATTTTCAGGAGCTTTATTTAATGGCGTTAGTACAACATTAATTGTGCCAGTAATTCTTAGAATTGTCGGACAAGAAGTATTCTTAAAAGATGCGCCTCCGATTTTAAAGGCTATTATGTATCCATTTGATGGTCTACCAGATGATTATCGTCTGGGAGTAATGGCAGGAGCAATTGTATTAACAATATTTTTCAAAAATTTAGCTAATTATGCTAGTAGTTTAACATCTAGTACTTTGACGCGCCGACTAAATTCGGATATGCGCCAAGCAGGGATAAAGCTATTACTAGAAATCGATATTGATTATTACTCCAAGATGAAAGTTGGTGAGTTAATCAACCGTCTTGGTGTAGAAAGTGCCCGTGCTGCTAGTGCATTACGTCACGTGATCAAATTAGCGATTTTAGGACTAACTATTTTAGTTTTTACTGGAATATTGGTTTCAATTTCTTGGCAGTTAACTATTGCGGCAACCTTATTATTATCATTAGTAATGATAGTAAACCAATATGCGATTGTCCGTTCTAAAAAATTGGGTAAGCAGTTGAGCGAAGTGTCGAAAGCATATTCTATTAAAATGTTAGAAACTTTGAATGGAATACGTTTAGTCAAATCAACTGGTAGGGAAGAGAATGAATTTCAAAGACTTAAAAAGCTGATTGAAACCCGGGAAATGGCAGACTTTAAATCTCAGGCTAACTCGGAAGCAATTGCACCTGTTAGTGAAGTAATGGGAATTTCAGCATTGTTAGGGATTGTGTTTTTAAGTCGCACTATTTTTAATGACCAAATTTCCTCTCTTTCAACTGTTTTACTGACATATTTATTAATTTTATTAAGAGTACTGCCGTTAATCTCTCAATTAAATACTGTACGGAGTAACTTTGCAAATACATCTACTAGTGTTGCGATTGTTGCCGACTTTTTAGATATAGAAAATAAACCTTTTATGGGTAATGGTGATGTCAATTTTACCAAGCTTGAAAAGGGAATACATTTCAATTCAATTTCCTTTAGTTACCCAAATCATGACAAATTAATCCTTAAAGATGTGGATTTGTATTTACCTCGCGGTACTACCCTGGCTTTAGTAGGTGGATCCGGTGCGGGTAAATCCACTTTGGCTGACTTGTTACCAAGATTTTACGACCCAAATTCCGGTAAAATTACCGTTGACGATATCGATTTACGGGAATTTAATTTACAATCGCTGCGAAAAGCAATGGGGATTGTTTCTCAAGATACTTTTCTTTTCAACGATTCTGTAAGAAATAACATTGCTTATGGAAAAACTGAAGCTAGCGATGAGGAAATTTTTGCAGCAGCCAAACGCGCTAATGCTTATGAATTTATTATTAAACTACCCCAAGGATTTGACACAATAATTGGCGATCGCGGTGTAATGTTATCTGGAGGGCAAAGACAAAGATTAGCCATCGCTCGTGCTTTGTTACAAAATCCGGATATTCTGATTCTTGATGAAGCAACCAGTGCCTTAGATACCGTTTCGGAAAGATTAGTACAAGAAGCCATCGACGATTTGAGTCGCGATCGAACTACTTTGGTAATAGCACACCGTCTTTCTACCGTGCAAAAAGCCGATCAAATTGCAGTTTTAGATCAAGGGCGTGTGGTAGAGGTAGGAAGCCACGATCAATTGTTGCAAAAGCATGGCTATTATAAGCGCCTTTATTCAATGCAGTTTGGCGACAAGGTGGAAGCAGAAAATAATAGTTTACAAAGTTTGGTGCGGATATCTTATGAAATGCGAACGCGGTTAAATTCTACAATTGGTTTTTTACTTTTATTGCTTGATAATTTAGCAGAAAATCCTCAAGAGAAGCAGGAATTATTAGAAGATTCCTATAAATCTGCTTGGAAAATTCTCAATATTGTTGATATTTTTGATGATATTTTTACTTTACGAAAAAACTGGCAATTAGTTTCAACTATAGGAGACAGTGGCCCAGAAGTTAATCAACAGCAAAAATTTAAAGATATTTCTGATGATTTTCGTCATAATGTTGAATCAATTCTTACTTGTTTAAATTCATTAGTTAATCAAAATGTTGATAATTATCAACCAGAAGATGAGATCATTTCCCAAGCTTATCAATCAGCCTTACATTTACTAAATGAATTAAAGCAATTTGAGGATAATATTAAAGTCTAATTTTAAGTATAACTATATGAAAAAAAATCATTCAAAAAAACACTATATTTATTTTATCAGGGAAGAGTTACCACAACCAGAAGCTCATTTAGTCCAGTCTACAAATGCGGCTAATGCTGCTGCTAATTTAGGTTATTCCACAGTTTTGGTATATCCTTACAAAGGAAAAAAAGCTTTAAATCCGATAAAATTAATTCGTCCTTTTCAACCAATAAAAACACCGGAAAAACTGATTAAATATTACAATCTTCAAGAAAATATTCAAGTTTCTCCTTTACCGATGCCTTTTCCTATCGATTATATTAAAACTAAATTTACTAATTCTAATACTATTGCTTCAAAATATTATTTTCCGTTTCACATTCTTCCCACTACTAAAATAGTTCACAGTCGTGATTGGAATTTTATCCAAGCTGCCGTAAAAAATGGCGTTCCCGCAATTTACGAACACCATCACCACGAAGACAAAGCATTTCCACAACAAATAGTCAAAAATCCACTATTTCAAATTGCTGTAACGGTAGCCGATACGGTAAAAGAAAGCATGATTGCTAATGGAATGCCACCAGAAAAAGTCGTTAAATTACACAACGGTTATAATCGCTTATTCATGGAAAGACATCCAGAAGCAGCAACAGAATGGCGTAAAAAATTACTCAAAAATGGCAGAGAAAAATTAGTAGTTTATTCCGGTGCTTTAAGACAATTTAAAGGAATTGATATTTTAATTGAAGTCGCTAAACAATTACCCCATGTCGAATTTGTATGTGCCGGAGGTAAAGAAACACAGGTAAAACACTATCAGCAATTAGCTAAAGAAAAGCAGATTGATAACATTAATTTTCTCGGTTTTATCTTACAGCAAGAATTAGCATCATTATTACAAGCCGCTGATATTTTAGCTCATCCCCACTGTTCCGGAAATGCTGCAACTTTTACTTCTCCCTTGAAACTATTTGATTATTTTGCTTCTGGAACACCTATTGTTGCCACAACAATTCCTTCCCTAACAGAGTTTGAAAACACCAAAGCGGTTGCGGCTTGGTGCCAACCCGATAATCCCACAGAATTTACCACATCAATCCTGCGAGTTTTAGAAACTCATCCCCGAAAAATCCAAGGTTATTCTGACAGCATCGATTTCATCAAACAGTTTTCTTGGGAAAATCGAGCCGCGAAAATTCTTAGCTATGTCGATCCCTCTTTACATCCGCCAATAATCAGTTAGTAAGAATTGGGCATTGGGCATTGGGCATTGGGCATTGGGCATTGGGCATTGGGCATGGGGCATTGGGCATGG
>DESS01000062.1 GCA_002361335.1 Richelia sp. UBA3308 | reverse complement strand
CATGAGCGACTGCGGAGCATCCTGCCCGTTTATGATGTACCTTACTTTGAGGAAACATCCTGTAAATTACGCAAAAAACGACAAAAGTTAAGGTATAAAATTGCTTTGCTATTGCTGACAAGAACCTTGATTAAATTGTTTATGCGTAACTCATAGAAAAACACATTTACGTCTAATTTTATCTTTAATAAAAGATGCAAACCAAGAGTTGCGTGTGTTTTTCTGTCTCAATTAGATTAGCATTATTTAATTAATTAGCAAGTAATTTGAAATACTTAAAAAGTATTTTTTACAGTTTTTTTTTCTTTCGATAAAAGTAATCTAAATTATAATTTGGAATTGGGTATGGGGAATTGGGCATTGGGCATTGGGCATGGCGCATGGAGCATGGGGAGACAAGGGGACAAGGAGATGAGGAGTTGCCCTTGTTTATGCCCGGAGTTGGCTCCGAGCATAACGGTAATGAAACCATTATTCAATTGTCATGTTTGTGGCTTGAGGTAAAACTACCTAGGGTATTGCATCAAGCAAGCAAAACAACTTACAGAATTATGTGTACACATAGACATCCACGTCCTCATTTGATTGTATCAAAAAACTAAGCCCGCCTTCCATGAGGCGGGCTGTTTTTTGTGGTGGGGGCACTATTAATCACTTGTTCTTGCCAAAGCCTGAGCTTTTTATTTTCTTCGCTCAGGCTGGCAATTTTCCCAACAAGTCTTCTTCGATGCGGTTAACCTTTGAATTTAAAGAATTAACTTGTTTTCGTAATGCTTCTAAGTCATTCCCTTCAGAAGAGCCACTTGCTAGATAATCTTTGATCCACAGAATAACAACATCAGATATTATTTTTCCTTCGGATTCTAGTCTAGCTTTGAACTCCTCTTTGGTTTCTTTGTCTATGCGAATCGAAAGTCTTTCGCTCATTCCTTGGTTTTTAGCTTTGTTCATTTCGTGCCTTTATTACTTGCAGGTGCATATAATTGTATTTTTTTTGAGCGCACGTTGCTACACTTGTATTTACTTGTAATGACATGGAAGCACAAAAACAAAATTGATTATGAAACCACCAACAGACGATAGATCCACCAGACTCCGAGGGCTGCCGTTGTTTATCCCCGGAGCCAACTCCCAAGTAATAGCTCTAAATATAGTAAACTTTTGTTTGTAAAATGCATACATTATTAGTCCGCTTCCTCAGAACGAGAAGGCGGACCTTTCTTAGCTATCTCAAGTATCGAATTTTGCCATTGCCTGAGAGATTCATTTTCTTCTCTCAGGCGACTAACTCCCCCAACTTCTGAGAAATTACTTCATTGGTTCGGCGTTGTGCATCTTCGAGTAAACGCACTTTTTCTTCTAATTGAGCGATTCTTTCGCTAGCAGAATCAAGGGAAAGTTGATCTGCGATGTACTTATTGACCAAGGCTCTTGTGGCTTGAGAAACACTTAGTCCTTCTGACTTAGCCTTTTTGCTAAAAGCTTCATGTTCTTGTGCGGTACATCTTGTTTGCACCATTTTTTCAAGCTTCCCTTTTGGGAACCCCATTTCCTTCCCCATAGATTATGTCCTTTGATGTATTTGCGTGTATTCAAATCGTATCCACAAGTATAAGCGCCGCAATGCAAATCTGATTACAAATAACCATGCAGTTATTGCTTTTGTAATCAAATGTTTGTATTCTGTATACAGAAATATATAGAGAAAATATTTTTTTGTGCAGCCACCAACATCATTAAACATCCGAGCCAAGAACCTAGCTATCCAAGCAGCTAACGCCGCACTGCGGGCTAGAATTTGTTTTGAAAGCGGTTTTATTAAAGAAGGATTGAAATTCATGGATGAAACCCTGGCATATTCCCAACAGTGCAAGATTATTGCAGCGGAAATTTTAAGGAACAAGTATTGAGCTTCCTCGGTGCTAAGTGCGCCGAATACTATCAGGAAATAAATCACAACAAGGAATTAACAAAGGAATTAATAGTAGTCATGAAAAACCCATTTACAGTCGCAACAGCAAAAATCCTCCTTCCCTTTGCCAAGAAAATCAAAAAGCTAGAAGTTCTGAAAAAAGGTAAAGCTGCAGGATCTGTAATGCTCTTAGTCTATACAGTTGCAGGAGGTGCAACTTGCTTCACTTTTCTAAGTAAACAGGCTTTTTTCACAGCAAACCGCGAGCAACGTCGAGCTGCAATATACGACTTTGAAGTAGAGCAAATCGAAAGCGATAAATATGTAGTAACAGAATCTAACGGCAATTCATATGTTCTCTATCCCAAAGCATTAGATCCTTCATGGCGTTGCCTATGTTCCGACGTGTTTTATTTCGGGGATAAATGTAAGCATCAAATAGCGGTTGAGGAGTTTAAAAAAAGAAGGTGGGGTGATGGGCGGATGGGGTGAATATAATTCGTAATATCGCCCTACTGCACGCAAGGTACCTAATTCCTAATTAATTCCCCATGGGATTTGGGGGCTTCTACAAAACTACTCCCTTCCCGGCTTTATGATTACCCAACTAATTGAGGGGAGGGAATGAAAGGGGTTGGGTGTTAGGGATTAGGGGTTAGGGAACCCCATAATTAAAATAAGGGGTTTCTAACAAGGACTCCGTATTTTTTCGCACTACGTGTCTCAAAATACAT
>DESS01000354.1:2529-7495 GCA_002361335.1 Richelia sp. UBA3308 | reverse complement strand
CTTCATGTAAAGCAAGCCAGAGTAGTTTTTATCCAGATAATTTCGTATAACAGTAACTAAAAAATTGATATTTTGACTATTGGTTTAAAAAAATACATTGATATTGGCGATCGCCGTGTAATAATAGCCAGAAGTCGCAAAAATTAGATCGGTCTTTATGAGAATAGTTCTCAAAAGAACTTGGATTATGAACTGAAACTAACCAAGACTGGTTCTACTTAAAGTTAATTTGATAAAAATGATTGACGCTCATCTATGGTTGAGCGATTGGAAGTTTTATGAATACGAATGGATTAGAAATTGCTATTATCGGCATGGCTGGGAGGTTTCCGGGGGCTAAGAATGTAGATGAGTATTGGCAAAATATTCAGAATGGGGTGGAATCAATTCGTCCTTTGACGGATGAATATTTGCTTTCTCAAGGCGTGGATAAATCATCTTTGGAGCATCCGCAATATGTAAAAGCAGGAGCAGTACTCGAAGATATAGAACTATTCGACGCTGATTTTTTTGGATTTAATCCCAGGGAAGCAGAAATTTTAGATCCGCAACAGCGTTTATTTTTAGAATGTGCCCAAGAAGCAATAGAAACCGCAGGTATTAACCCTCAAACTTATCCAGGATTGATAGGGGTTTATGGTGGTGCGGCAATGAATGGATATTTGTTCAATCTCTACAGCAACCCAAATATTCGTAATTCACTCAGCAATTATCAGTTATTTTTAGCTAGCGACAAAGATTTTTTAACAACAAGAGTATCCTATAAACTAAATTTACAAGGACCGAGCGTTGATGTACAAACGGCTTGTTCCACATCTTTAGTTGCAGTTCATATAGCCTGTCAAAGTTTATTAAGCGGCGAGTGTGATATAGCTTTGGCTGGTGGGGTAGCAATTTCCAAGCAGGTAGGATATTTATATCAGAATGGTGGTATTTATTCACCAGATGGACATTGTCGTGCTTTTGATGCTCAAGCTAGAGGAACAGTTTCGGGAAATGGAGTAGGAATTGTTGTTCTCAAAAGATTGGAAGATGCTTTAAATGATGGAGACTGTATCGACGCGATAATTAAAGGAAGTGCAATTAATAATGATGGTGCTTTCAAAGTTAGTTATACATCTCCAAGTATTGATGCTCAAGCAAAAGTAATTTGCACCGCGCAATTGATGGCGGATGTTGAACCTGAAAGTATTACTTATATTGAAGCTCACGGTACGGGTACCCCATTGGGAGATCCAATTGAAATCGCAGCATTAACTCAAGTATTTGGAAATAACCAAGGAGCAGAGGGAGCGGAGGAAGCGGAGGGAGCTGGGGGAGTAAAGAAAAGACAAAAACCCTGTGGTATCGGCTCGGTTAAAACTAATATCGGACATTTAGATACAGCTGCGGGAATTGCGAGTTTAATTAAAACTGTATTGGCTTTGAAGCATAAACAAATTCCTCCTAGTCTGAATTTTGAGAAACCGAATCCACGTGCTTGTTTTGATAACAGTCCTTTTTATGTGAATGCGAGTTTATCAACATGGGAAACCGATAAATTACCCCGTCGTGCTGGTGTAAGTTCCTTTGGAATTGGGGGAACAAATGCTCATTTAATATTGGAAGAAGCAGAAACGCAAAATGTAGAGACGTTGTATACAACGTCTCTACACAATTCACAACTATTACTAATTTCTGCCAAAACAGAATCAGCATTAGAGAAAGCAACAGCAAATTTAGCCAATTATTTAGAAACAAATTCCGATTTAAACCTAGCGGATGTAGCCTATACATTAAAAGTTGGCAGACAAGAATTTGAACATCGTCGCTTCTTAGTTTGTCAAAACCTTGAATCCGCTATTGAATTATTAAAATCACCAGATTCAGAGAAAGTTTTTACTCACAGTCACACCGCAACAACTCAAAGTATTGCCTTCATGTTTTCCGGACAAGGTAGTCAATACATTAATATGGGACGGGAACTATATGATACACAAACAGTATTCCGAGAAACAGTAGATAAATGCTGTACCTTGCTAAAACCTCATCTCGGTTTTGATTTACTTACCTTAATTTATGCCAACAAGGAGACAAGGGGACAAGGGGACAAGGAGACAAGAGTTTCAATGCCCCATGCCCCATGCCCAATGCCCAATTTAACAGATACCGCTCACGCTCAACCGGCAATCTTCGTCATCGAATATGCTCTAGCTAAATTATGGATGTCATGGGGAATTAATCCAGAAGTTACTATCGGACATAGTATTGGAGAATATGTAGCGGCTACTATAGCGGGAGTGTTTTCTTTAGAAGATGCTTTAAAAGTAGTAGCAGCACGAGGAAAGTTGATGCAGCAGCAACCTACTGGTGCTATGCTTTCTGTGTTTTTATCTGCTGCTGATATTCAACCTTGGTTGAGTGAAGAAATTACTTTAGCTGCAATTAACTCACCATCACTTTGTGTAGTTTCGGGAAGTAATGAGGCGATCGCCAATTTATCACAAAATTTAGAAGCATCAAATATAGCTTGTCGGTTATTACATACATCCCATGCATTTCACTCACCGATGATGTCGGGTGCACAAAAACCGTTTATGCAGGTGTTGGAGTCTGTTAAATTAAATCCTCCTTCGATTCCTTTTATATCTAACGTTACTGGTACTTGGATTACTACAACTGAAGCAACTGATAAAGCTTATTGGGTGAAACATTTAAGAGAAACGGTACAGTTTGCTGCTGGTATTGAGGAGTTGACAAAAGATTCTTCTAGAATTTTATTAGAAATTGGTGCGGGAAGGACACTGAGTACTTTTGCTCAGGGAGAAAGTCAACTGATTTTAACAAGTTTGAGACATCCCAAGGAAAATCAATCTGATATTGGTTTTATTTTCAAGACATTGGGACAACTTTGGTTAAATGGATTAAAGATTGACTGGAATGGTTTTTATCAAAATAAACGGCATTACAGAGTACCGTTACCAACTTATCCATTTGAAAGAAAGCGTTATTGGATTGATGCTTCTACTCAAATAAGTCAGGAGGTAACAAATAGAAGTAAAGTCAAAATAAATAATCATGGAGATTGGTTTTACATACCTACCTGGGAACGCGATAAACAAGTAGAGTTTGTAACTACTCAAAAACTTGCTGAGAATAAGTATGTATGGTTAATTTTTATTGATAATGCTGGTGTTGGTAGTGAAATTGCTCAAAATTTGGGAAATGCCAGTCATGATGTAATTACTGTTGCAGTTGGTGATAAGTTTGACCAAATTGGATATCGACAATTTAGCATTAATCCCGAATCTGAGAAAGATTATATTGAGTTGTTAGAAGATTTGGAATTACGGGAGTTGAGTGTTGAGCGGATAATTCATCTGTGGAATCTAGATGAGGGAATTAATCAATCGAGCTTTCAGGATGTTCAGAAATTAGGATTTTATAGTTTACTGTATTTAACTCAAGCAATTAGTCAACACAAAATCAGTAATTCGATTTATATCAAGATTATTACTAATTGTCTTTATGATGTTGTTGGGGAAGAGGAATTAAATCCTATTCAATCTCCGATAGTAGGTTTAAGTAAGGTAATTGGACAGGAATATCCAAATATTGCTTGCTGTAATCTTGATGTAACTTTGGATGGGAAAGGGAAGGAAAGGTTAGTCAAGCAACTGTTGAGTGAAGTTATAAGTCAACCAACAGATTTTACTATTGCTTATCGGGGAAGATATCGTTGGCGACAGCAATTTAAATTAGTTAACCGGGATGAGGAATTCAATCAAAAAGTTCAACTTCGTAAGGAAGGTAATTATTTAATTATTGGGGATTTAGTTAATGGACTTGGTAGGGTTTTTGCTGAGTATTTAGTTAACACACTGCAAGCAAAGTTGGTTTTGGTGGGGGATGAAAAACCAAGTTTTGCATCGGAAAATTGTTTGTTTGTAGAAGCGGATATTACTGATGAGTTGCAAGTGAAAGATGCAATTTCTCAAGCAGAAGCAAGCTTTGGAGAAATTCACGGGGTATTTTATTCAACTCCGATGAGTAACGAGCATTCAACAGCAACAATTGGGGAATTGACTCGAAATCATTGCGAATATAATTTCCGTTATAAAGTTTATGGTTTACAGATTTTAGAGAAGGTTTTACAGTCAATCAAGTTGGATTTTTGTATTTTACAATCTTCTTTATCTACTGTTGTTGGTGGATTGGGTTTAGGAGCTTATAGTGCTGCAAATTATTTTGTCGATGCTTTTGCTCAGCAACAATTCAGTAATAATATAAACGGTAATACTAACTCTTCTACTCCTTGGTTTAGTATTAATTGGGATGCTTGTGATTTTGAACTAAATCAGCATCGTGAATTTAGTTCTAATATGGCTGAATTTGCTCTTACTCCCGCAGAAGTTTGGCAAGCAACTCAAAATATTTTAGATATGAGTGCTTTTCCTCAAGTTGTAGTCAGTAAGGGAGAATTAGATGCAAGAATTAAACAGTGGATAAACGTAAAACCATTAAATGAAGCATCTACCATTGGTAATAATTCTAATCATACAAGACCAAATTTAACTAATGAATATGTTGCTCCTAGGAATGATATTGAACGAGCAATAGCTCAGGTATGGCAAGATTTATTAGGTATAGATGAAGTCGGAGTCAATGACAGTTTCTTTGAGTTGGGTGGACATTCTTTGTTAGCAGTACAAGCAATAGCAAGACTTAGAGAAATTTTTCAAGTTGAGTTAGAAATGCGAAGCGTTTTGTTTGAAGCTCCAACTGTAGCTAAAATTGCGGAATTAGTAGCCCAAGAGCAACCTAAAGAAGATGATTTAGCTCAAATGGCTGAAATTTTGGCTGAAATTCAAGGTTTATCACCGGAAGAAATTGCCAAGGAGTTGGAAGAGTGAGTAGAAGGGGCAGAGGAGGTAAATAATAATAATTAACTTCTAACTGCTAACACTAAATTCTAAATTCTAAATTC
>DESS01000354.1:0-2478 GCA_002361335.1 Richelia sp. UBA3308 | reverse complement strand
AATTCTAAATTCTAAATTCCCCAGATGGATAATATTTACGAACAACTTGCAAAACTGTCTCCAGAACAACGTAAATTATTTGAACGTCGTCTCAGGGAGAGGGGAATAGAAATTCCTGAAATTAATCAGATTTTTCCACGAGAATCTGGGGATGAGTTACCGTTGTCTTTTGCTCAACAGCGATTGTGGTTTATTCAACAACTGGAACCGGAAAGTAGTACTTATAATGTTCCTAGCGCTCTCAATATTAAGGGTAAATTAAATATACCAGTTTTAGAAAAATCGCTTTCGGAAATAGTAAAACGACATGAAATTATTCGCACTATTTTTATCAGCAATTCTCAAAAAGAACCCGTTCAAAAAATTGCTGCACCTCAAAAGCTTAGTTTACCTGTAGTAGATTTACAGGATTTAGAAGTAAATGAATATATTTTCAAAAAAATATTAAAAAAACTGGTAAGAGATGCTTATGAATCTCCTTTTGATTTAACTAAACCTCTACTAAGATTGAGTTTAATTAAATTAAAACAGTTTGAACATATCCTATTAATTACAACTCATCACATTGTATCTGACCGTTGGTCTGTTGGAGTATTTTTACGGGAATTATCACAGCTATATAATGCTTTTTGGAATGGTGAATCGTCTCCTTTATCTGAATTACCGATTCAATATGGTGATTTTGCAATTTGGCAGCGTCAATGGTTACAAGGTGAGGTTTTAGAAACCCAAACTAATTATTGGAAAGAAAAATTAAATAATCTTTCGGTACTGGAATTACCTACTGATAGAAAAAGATTACCAGTTCCAAGTTATAAAGGCTCGCATTATCCTCTAAGTCTTTCTCAAGAATTATCAGAAAAGCTGAAAAATTTAAGTGCTAAGTCTGGAGTCACACTATTTACGATGCTGTTGACTGCGTTTCAAGTGTTACTGCATCGCTATACTCATCAAGATGATATTGTTGTCGGAACTGATATTGCAAATCGCGATCGCACTGAAGTAGAACCGTTAATTGGTTTATTCGTAAATACTTTGGTGTTGCGAACTGATGTTTCTCAAAATCCTACATTTAGGGAATTATTACAGCGAGTTAAGGAAGTTGTTTTAGGAGCTTTTGCTCACAAGGATTTACCATTTGAAAAGCTGGTTGAAATCCTCAATCCCAATCGCGATTTTAGTCAAATGATGCCGTTGTTTCAGGTAAAATTTGATTTGCAATTAGCTACTGTAAAACCTTTAAACTTAAGGGCTTTGGCAGTAGAAAGACAGCCATATGAACAAGAATTTGTCAAGTATGAATTACGGTTAAATTTACAAGATACAAAAACAGGTATTAGCGGACAAGTTGAATACAGCAGCGATTTATTTGACGAGAAAACAATTGTTCGTTTTATAGAACATTTTCGGGTATTGTTAGAGGGAATTGTTGAGAATCCCGATTGTCAGATTGGTTATTTACCCCTGTTGAGTGAAGCAGAATCAAAACAAATATTGTGGAAATGGAATCAAACACAGCGTGAATATGAAGAAACTTATATTCATGAGTTATTTGAAATCCAGGTAGAAAAAACCCCCGATGCGATCGCCCTGGTTCATAATAATTGTCAGTTGACTTATAAAGAATTAAATAATCGTGCCAATCAACTAGCTCATTATTTACAAACCTTGGGTGTAAAACCAGAGTCGAAAGTTGGGGTATATTTAGAGAGAAATTTAGAATTAGTAATTGGTATTTTAGGAATTCTCAAAGCTGGTGCTGTTTACGTTCCTTTAGATCCAGCTTATCCAGTCCCACGTACTGAATATATTATTGAAGATGCTCAAATAGAAGTTTTATTGACAGAAACCTCACCCCCAGCCCCTCTCCTTACTAAGGAGAGAGGTGCCGGAGCCGGGGTGAGGTTATTCGACGATTGGGAAAAAATCGCTCAACACAGTACAGATAATCCCAAGAGCGAAGTTATATCAGACAACCTAGCATATTTAATTTACACCTCCGGCTCTACAGGTAAACCTAAAGGAGTTGCAATTGCTCATGGTAATACGGTAAGTTTATTGCATTGGGCAAGGGAAGTATTTAATCATGAAGTTATTGCTGGGATGTTAGCTTCAACTTCCATTTGCTTTGACTTATCGGTATTTGAATTATTTGTACCCTTGAGTTGGGGTGGAAAAATTATTCTGGTAGAAAACGTTTTAGAATTAATAGATCTACCCGGAGCTTCCGGAGTAACCGCAATAAATACCGTACCGAGTGCGATTTCTCAATTATCTCGTGTAAATGCAATTCCACAATTAGTTAATACGATTAACTTAGCTGGGGAAGCTTTGCAATGGAATTTAGTAAAACAGCTTGAACAAAAACATCCCCACATTCAGCAGATATTTAATTTATATGGTCCTTCTGAAGATACTACTTATTCTACTTATGCTTTAGTTGGGGGACAAGGAGACAAGGGGATAAGGGGACAAGGG
>DESS01000017.1 GCA_002361335.1 Richelia sp. UBA3308 | reverse complement strand
CATGCCCCATGCCCCAAACTTTTGGCCCAATTCTTAATTCTTAATTCTTAACTCTTAATTTAGAATTCACAATCCAAAATCTAATATCTAAAATCTAAAATCAAGATATGGCATCTAAAACAGAAGTAAAAAAATACCTGGCTTATTGGTTTCAGTTGGGTAAGAAAGTGTTTATAAATAACGGTGCGGCGAGTTTGCAGCCTCGAATTGTTATTGATGGCGAAAGCTACAGCGACGATTTTGAGCAATGCTGGCAGAAAGTTCTCTCCCCTGAATCCGGTGAGTGCTACCTCGAAGGAACTCAACAAACCGTCGATCAACTGCTTTCACCCGAGTGGGATATGATCCCTTGTTCCCGTTGCGATATGCCAGTACCCTTGAAAAACGTCGGTATGCCGCCTTTGTTATGTCCTTGTAATGATGTATCAACTTGGCCTAATACTGAACTTCCAACCCCACGGGAACCTGTAAAATCCCAAGCACAATTATCTAAAATTCTTGACAATCTTTTGCTAAATCAGTCATCTAAGACAACAGATTAATAAGTACAAGTTTTTTAAGTTTGTTGTCTTTTTTTTTATTTTTTTTAAGTCTTTTTTAAGTCTACTTACAGCATATTTCCAGAAAGCGCCGGTAGATTTGGACGGGCAGGGATGCTCCGCAGTCGCTCATGGGGGAAACCCCCTTTCTGCGCGCTGCTCTCCGTACCACAAGAGTTTAAAAATATAGTACTGTACTCATGGGGAAAAGCAAAGTACTGTATATGGGCTTTGTTTTTTATATTACACCCTACTTATACCATTTCTTTATAAAGATGCGCCGAATTCAGCCCGTGTAGACGGGCTTTGTTTGAATAGCCCCACCATAGCCAGAGTCAGGGCGATTAAAGGCAGCCTCATACAGAATTGGTATTAGAAACTCAATTACAAGACTACAAATCATTAGAAAGATTGACTTCCTTAGAAAGGTATTTAAACCAAGTAAAATATAAGGCAATTGAAAGCATAATAAACGATAGTAAGAGATTCCCAAAGATTTCCCAGCGCTTCATCATAAACGTAATTCCCAACATAAATAAAATCAATTGCCAGGGAATTGCAATAAATGTAGAAAGAATATCTCGGCGATTTTCGTTGTGAATTTTTTGCTGAATATTAGCGGGGAGATTTTTTCGGACGATTCCCCAAAAACCAAATGGTCTGGTAATTTTATAAAAGTTATCTATTACTTCTAAATCGGTGGGTTTGGTCAAAAATGTGCCGATTATGCAGCCCATAAATGATGAAATACTGGGGATAAGAAATAAGGCATATTCTTGATATTGGGGTTGATTTAAATTTGTGATTATCAATGCTTTAGTAAATATTGCTGCCAACATTCCCGCTACGGTACCAACAGCAAATCCATATCCATTAAAGCGCCACCAATACCATCTTAATACTAAAGGAATTGATAATCCCGCACCTAATCCCAAAGTTAGCCATCCCCAAATTTCATTAATATTTTTGATCTGGTAACTAAATAGCATTCCTACCACTACAATTACAACAGACGCTAAACGACTTTGGGTAAGCAGTTGTTGAGGAGAAGCTTGAGGCTTAAGATATGCTTGATAGATATCTTTTACCCAATAAGCGGCACTGGAGTTGATAATAGAATCAAAAGTAGACATCGCCGCCGCAATAAAACAAGCTATCAACAATCCTTTTATTCCTACCGGTACATATTCCCCAATTACCGTAGGTAAAATCAATTCCGGATCTGATATAACACCTTGAGTAGCCCCATAATGAATACCTAACATCGCAAAAGCCGTAACCAAAGGCCAACGAAATGACATTAATATAATCCACAATAGGGAAAGTAAACCCGCTTCGCGATCGCTTTTAGCAGCAAAGTAACGTTGAACCATATAACCGCCACTGCCGCCAAACCCTTCCATAAACACCTTTAAAAGATAAAAGAAAATTACTCCACCAAATAAATTAAATACCGAATAATCTCCGGGTAATTCTAAAGTTAAAGATGGTGAAATACTACTCCAGTCAGCAAAGTTCCACTGTTGTATTTCAAAACCTTCACCAGAAGGAATAGAAACTGAAAATGTCTCGGGAACAGTTGAGATTTGTAGCGCCAAAGCACAAACGTAAATTATTGCCACAAAAATCAAAACGCCTTGAAAAACATCAGTCCAAACAACACCGTAAAAACCACTAGCTGCCGTGTATATCAAAGCAAGGGCAACCAGGGCAATAGAAGCAAATTCATCGTTAATACCGAGAAATTGACCTAAAAATTTACCACCCGCCACAGTAAAATAGCTCATTGCACCCACTGCAAACATTAAATTCGCCACAGCACTGATAATCCGCGCTGTATTTCCTTCCCTTCCTTCACCAAAACGCAAGCGCATCCACTCAGCTAATGTCATTACCTTAGCGCGTCGGTTCCATTTACCCATAAAAATCATCAAAATCGCCATGATTAACACCACACCGCCGCGAATTTCGATAAAAAATCCTTTTGCACCCAGGGCGTAAATTAAAGCGCTGATAATCATCGTACCCGCCAAATCGGTATTTGATGCCATACCCGAAGCGCCCAAAACCCACCAAGGCATATTGCGGTTTCCCAAAAAATAGGAATCGATACCCGCCGAAGCTTTTCGTTCCAGATAAATACCAAAGATTACTATAGAAATTAAGTAAACAGCAATAATTAGATAATCAACAAGCTGTAGCATGAATTTTTAGATTTAATGCCAGAGTAAGTAATAAGAGGGAAGATACAGCAAATCCCCTGTTTCCATCAAGTCTGTTATTTAACGATTTTAGTTTCCTTAAATTTTATTTTTGGGATGAATCACTTTTCTCTTTGCGTACCTCCGCGAAATCTCGGCCTACCTTTGCCTTTAAAAAAAGATAGTCTTGACAACAAATCTTTTACAGCATATTTTATAAAGCCGCTAGTAGATTTGCACGGGCAGGGATGCCCGTACCACAAGAGTTTAAAAAAAAATTACTGTACTCAAAATAAAATTTTAGTGCTGTATCTTTAACTCTGGGGAATTTTGCGAGAATTGTTAAAATAGTACAATCGAATACTCGGATTATTATTGAAGCTTTGTGGGAATGAGAGCGGATAAAAAATAAGAAGAAAAAAAAGATGAATTTAAAACTCCCATTGTCATAACTGCGTGATATTAACTGTTTACTGATAACTGTTCGTTGACTACTGATTGAAAATGCGTCCTATTGCTGTAGATTTGTTTGCGGGTGCGGGGGGGATGACTCTTGGTTTTGAACAAGCTGGTTTTGATGTGCTTTGTGCTGTAGAATTAGACCCAATTCATTGTGCTATTCATGAGTTTAATTTTCCATTTTGGTCTATTTTATGTGCCAATGTAGAAAATATTTCAGGAGATGAAATCAGAAAGCGTTCGAGGATTAAAAATCAAGAAATCGATGTTGTGTTTGGTGGTTCTCCCTGTCAAGGATTTTCATTTATTGGAAAACGAGCTTTAGATGATCCCAGAAATCCTTTAGTATTTCATTTTTTAAGATTAATTTTAGAGTTAAAACCTAAATACTTTGTATTTGAAAATGTACCTGGATTGACTGCTGGTGAACATCAAAAGGTTTTATTAAAAGTTATCCAAAATTTTGAAAGCAATGGTTATCAAGTAGAAGCAAATTATCAAGTTATTAACGCTGCAAATTATGGAGTTCCTCAAGATAGAGCTAGATTATTTATTTTAGGTTGTCGTCAAGGTTTTAATTTACCACAATATCCCCAACCATATACGAAACCAAAGATATCTAAAAAATCAAAATATATTGTAGATCACCTAGATTTAGCTGCGACTCCTACAGTTTGGGATGCCATCGGTGATTTACCAGAAGTTGAAAATTACACAGAATTAATTGATAGAGATTGGGTAATTGCCGAGTATGGCAATCATAGTGATTATAGCGGTCAATTGCGTGGTATTTTATCAATTGAAAACGATTATTCCTACAAACGCTTATTTAATTGTGCTTATCTAACTTGCAGCACTCGTACAAAACATAGTTCCCAATCTATGGCCAGATTTCGACAAACTCAACCCGGTAAAACTGAACCAATTAGTCATTTTTATAAATTAGCAAAAAACGGTATTTGTAAAACCTTGAGGGCTGGAACACCTAGAAATCGCGGTGGTTTTACATCTCCTCGCCCAATTCATCCCGTAACTCCACGATGTATCACTGTACGAGAAGCTGCACGATTACATTCCTATCCCGATTGGTTTCGTTTTCACGTCACAAAATGGCATGGGTTTCGTCAAATCGGAAACTCTGTTCCACCATTATTAGCTAAAGCAATCGCTACAGAAATTATTAGTGTATTAGATATAATTCCAGTAAAACCACAAGGAAAACAGCAATTAGGTGATACAAGTTTATTGCAGTTAAATATGTTTCATGCTGCTGCAAGATACGGTGTTGATGAAAATATTATCGAACCGAGATCACGGATTAGTAAGGATTAAAGGATGACACGGATTTAAATATCATATACAATGTGGCGGTTTTGAATTGAGTTGAGTACATTTTTCTAAAATCTAAAATCTAAAATCTAAGAACTAAAATCTAATATCTAAAATTCCCAAGTGTCTAATAATCAACAAGAAACCCATTTAAATCGCGCTCGTGCTAGCCTTAGACAAGCTTTGTCTTGGTATGGCAATTTACATAAATCGGAATTCGATTCGGAATTGGCTGGTTTAATTAAACCGGAAATACAGCAAATAAGCGCGAATCTGAATAAATTAGATTACAATGTGATTCGTATTGCTGCTTTTGGGTTGGTAAGTCGCGGTAAATCTGCTGTTTTGAATGCCTTGTTGGGACAAAAAATTTTGCAAACTGGGCCACTTAATGGTGTCACTCAATACCCCCGTTCTATACGTTGGAATCCCGGTGGTAAAATCGAAATTGAATTAATTGATACTCCTGGATTAGGGGAAATTGGAGGAGATAATCAAGCCAAAATGGCTCGGGAAGTTAGTCGTCAAGCTGATTTAATTCTGTTTGTTGTCTCCGGTGATATTACCCGTACTGAATATGAAGCATTGTGGGATTTGCGACAAGGACAAAAACCATTGATTTTGGTGTTTAATAAAATCGATTTATATCCTGATACTGATAAAACAAGGATTTATGCTAATTTACAGGAGTTGGGTGCCTCAAGTCGGGGGAAACCTTTAAAACCCGATGAAATTGTTATGGTGGCAGCAGAGCCTGCGGCGTTGGAAGTACGAGTAGAATATGCTGATGGTACCCAAGATTATGAGTGGGAGACACCACCACCACAAATTGAGGAACTTCAACAAGCTATTCTGAAAATTCTTAACCGTGAAGGGCGATCGCTTTTGTCTCTTAATGCTTTAGTACAAGCTAGAGAAGCAGAAGAATCAATTGCGGCTAAAACTGTTGAATTGCGAGAAAAACAAGCCGAAGATTTAATTTGGCAGTATACCAAATATAAATCATTAGCAGTGGGGTTTAATCCGATCGCGTTTTTGGATATATGTGGCGGAATTGTGGCGGATTTGGCGTTAATTCGTTCTTTATCTCGGCTTTACGGTTTACCAATGACTGGTTATGAAGCTGGAAAGTTATTGAAAACTATTTTATCCAGTTGCGGTGGTTTATTGTTAAGCGAATTAGGCAGTAGCTTTGTTTTGGGTTTTGGAAAAAGTGCGATCGCCATTAGCTCTGGCGAAAACCCCCTTAATATTACTGCCTTTGCAGGAACTGCCGTTACTCAGGCAGGTATCGCTGGTTACGGAGCTTATTCTGTAGGAAAGGCAGCTCAAGTTTATTTAGAAAAAGGTTGTTCTTGGGGAGAATTGGGAGTTAGTAATGTTATTGAAGAAATATTAAGAGATGTGAAATCAGATACTATTTTGTATCGTTTACAGGAAGAAATGGGAATTAAATAGTAAAGAACTGTTGGACAATCCAGTTAAATATGGAAAGTATTTTTTCTGTAGGAGGTAAGTAATAAGTAATGAGTATTCATGAGTAGTAGATCATAATCGCCATCTTTTCAATAAAGTTAAGCTAGTTTTGGTGCAACTTAATAGGATTGGGTATAATTTTTTACGCAATCGAAAAATATATTTGTTACATTTTGTAATTTTTGACCATAGTATAGAGACGCGATACTGTGAGCGTCTCTACAAGTTTATTTTCTCAAGTGAAAGCGTACCGGCATTCCATCAGCAGGGAAAATCAAAAGATTTTGCCGTAAATCTTCTAGAGATGAACGGCCTTTAACTAATTCCCAGTCAAAATGATGCAGTAGTAACGATAACATTACAGTTGATTCCACCATGGAAAGATGCTCTCCCAAACAACGATGAGAGTTATGTCCTAGTACACTA
>DESS01000015.1 GCA_002361335.1 Richelia sp. UBA3308 | reverse complement strand
TCCCACACTTCCCCTTGTCTTCCCATCCCTCTTATTCCTTAATTCCAGATAACAAACCAAACTTAATCAAACCACGTTCGTAACCGCGGCTCATTAAACCTAAAGACATGGCACCTTGAATTGTTTTCCAACCAGCACGCAATAAACCAAAAATGGCTTGGGGAGTAAACGCCGAATCGATGACTACATTCCAAAAAGGAGCGACAGCTTGCGACCAATCCGCCGTGCGAATATTCTGTAAAGGTAGTTGACGAGCAATTGCTTCATATTCGGGCAAGGAAATCACATAAGGTAAGCAATATACTTGATAAATCTGTGCTAAATGCTTTTGCTCGTCTGTACTCAAAGGAGATTTATCCGTAGAACGATGACACCAAGTAACTAAAATAAACTTTCCTCCCGGCTTGAGTACTCGGTAACATTCTTGCATAAACTTGTGTTTATCCGGCATATGTTCGCCACTTTCGAGGGACCAAACTAAATCAAAACTGTTATCCTCGAAGGGCATATTTAAAGCATCTGCTACCTGAAAATTGGTTCTATTGGTTAAACCAAACTCAACAGCCCTTTCACAAGCCCTCCGTGCCTGTACGGGACTCAAAGTGATACCAGTAGCACAAGCATTAAATTTTTCAGCTAAATATAAAGAACTACCACCGATACCACAACCCACATCTAAAATATTCTCGGCTTGCTGCACATCCGCCCATTGCAGCAACTCCTCAATTAAATCAATTTGTGCCTGACGGCGGTTTTTTTGTTCCCTACCATCGGCACCGTAATAACCGTGATGCATATGCTCCCCCCATAGCTCTTCCCAAAGGGCAGAAGAAGCATCGTAAAATTCCTGAATTTCCTGACTTAGTGTTGCTCTCATGAATTAAGCAATGTGTTAAGACTGTCGCAGAATGAAAAAAGATATATTGGTAGGCTACCATGTGTGTTTTTAATTAGATCGAAATGTTTTGTTTTTCAACGGTTAATCAACAGAAAAATACTTTGTCCGCAATAAGATGGAAGTGTTTGTGGTTTTGAAAGTTTATTTTGAAATATTTTGAAATATATGACGGCTCCTCAAAAAATATGCTTTGGCTTTGTGGCAGTTATTGCAGTAGGAACTATCTTGCTAATGATGCCTTTTTCTACAGCTACAGGTACGTGGAATAACCCAGTAGTAGCTTTATTCACAGCAACTTCAGCCGTTTGTGTTACGGGCTTAGCAGTAGTTGATACTGGTAGAGATTTTTCCTTTTGGGGTCAGTTATTCATTTTGTTGCTTGCACAAATTGGCGGGTTGGGTTATATGACTACCACAACTTTTTTAATTATGTTGACTGGACGTAGATTTGATTTAAGACACAAAATTGCCATTCAACAAGCTTTAGATAGGCGAGAAATGCAGGGTAGCAGCCAAATTATTCGCTCAATTATCGCGACTACTTTATTTTTTGAAATTACAGGTATATTTTTATTGTTGTTGGTTTTTGTACCAGATTTTGGATGGGATAAAGGCATGTGGTTGGCAATTTTCCATAGTGTAAGTGCCTGGAATAATGCTGGTTTTAGTTTATTCTCCAATAGTTTAATGGATTACCAATCTTCAGCATTATTGGTGTTGACAATTTCAGCTTTAATTATTTTTGGCGGTATCGGATATCAAGTAATCCTAGAAATGTTTTTCTGGTTGCGCGATCGCTTACGCAGAAGACCACAGAATATTGTATTATCACTTGACTATAAAGTTGCTATCAGTACAACATTATTTCTACTGTTTGTAGGTACAGTCGCATTTTTTTTCGTAGAAATTAGAAATTTTAAAACTTTAGAAAATATCAGTTTTCGCAGCCAATTTCTAGCAGCTTTGTTTCAATCTGTGACTACTAGAACTGCTGGTTTTAACAGTATCGATATTGGCAGTATGACTACTGCGGGACTATTTATTACTATTGCTTTTATGTTTATTGGAGCAAGTCCTGGAGGTACTGGAGGAGGTATGAAAACTACAACTATTAGAGTACTTAGTAGTTGTACTAAATCAATTTTACAAGGCAAGGAGGAAGTTTTACTCTATGAACGTCGCATTCCTTTATCTTTAATACTAAAAGCTGTTGGTGTTGTAGTTGGTTCTGTGACAGCTGTCATTACCTGTACTATTTTAATATCTCTAACTGATCCTGGATTTGACTTTATTAAAATATTTTTTGAAGTGGTTTCAGCTTATGCTACTGTAGGACTTTCTACAGGAATAACTAGCGATATTTCTATATGGGGTAAATTAATCTTAATTCTTACTATGTATATGGGAAGAGTTGGTGTTTTATTATTTATGTCCGCCTTACTTGGTGACTCTAAACCTAGTCAAGTTCATTATCCTGAAGAAGATTTACTCGTTGGATAATTCCTAGTTTCACCTGGCGAACGCCGCAGCAAAGCTGAACCCCCCAGCAAAGCTGTTCATCCCTAGGATGCGCCTTACGCGTTCACCGCAGCGGTGTTCCCAAAGGATAGAGTCGGGTAGCCCATGGGTGAGCGGCTTATCCCAAAGCATTCTTTGATTTAAAAAAAATTTCCGGTAATTTTAGTTCTTGCCACAAAAAAATGCTCTCACTGTGAGAAAATAAAAGAATCAAAATAAACTATCTTATAATCGGATTATACATAAAATTTTTTACCTACAAATATTCCCATTATAAGAAAATTGTTTATAAACATCATCATATCAAACTTCGGTTGCCAAAAAAAAATTTTTTTTCGATAAATATGTGAGATTATAGAAGAATCAAGAGAAATAAGCTTAAAATCGGAATATAGACAAAAATTTTGTAGCGAGACGGATTCCCATTATCAGAAAATCGTTTATAAACATCATCATATCAGACTTTCGTTGCCAAAAAAAATTTTTCGATAAATAAGTAGTCCTACAAAATTAA
>DESS01000357.1 GCA_002361335.1 Richelia sp. UBA3308 | reverse complement strand
GGCGATTGTAACCAACCAATCAATCGAACCCAAACACCTTCAGTATCTTGCAAGTCTAGTTCCACGGTATTAATGGCATCAATATACTGTTTGTAAGATTTAGCATCGCCTCCTTTAAGTTCCAATTCATCTAAGACGACTTTAAAACGATCAACTATAGCTGTTCGATCTGACTGTAACTCTGTAACAGTGACAACCAATTGGTTCTTCAATTTGGTTTCAGCTTCGGTATTCTTTTGCAATTGTTCTGCTGCTTTCTCCAATTGCTTTCCTTTTTGGTTGAGGTTCTGTTTTTCATCCACAGCATCGACTAGGCCAGCAACTTTGGTGTCACCACTACTTGATATTCCGTTTTCTTCCACAGCATTTGCGACTTTTTCCAGATTCTGGGAAGATTTATGGCTTGATTGAGTTTCAGTGTTACCGGTTCCCTCAATAGCTGAACGTGCTTTTTTCAGAGATTCCGATGCTGCTTCTAGTTCCTGAGTTGCTTTTTGATATTCTGGGGAGTCTGGAGCAGATGATTTTTGAGCTTCTTGGGCTGATTCAAAAGTTTTGATTGCTTCATCTAGGGTGTCAATCTTTTTAATAGTTTCCTTGTATGCGAGAGAGCCAGAAGTTAAATTTTCTAGCTCTTTCTTGGCTTTATCTAGAGCTTGTTTTGCCTGTTCGAGTTCCCCTGTTTCCTTAGCCTTTTCCAGAGCCTCGTTTAAATCCTCATTATCAAGCAATTCCTTTTTAGTGATTACTGCTTCTTCAATTGCTAACTGGGCTTTTTTCAGCTTTTCTTTGGCTTCTTCAACCTTTTTTGTTGCTGATTCGTATTCTGGTGAACCTGGATTAGCAGCACTTTTTGCTGATTCTGCTGCTTCGAGAGCAACATAGGCTTCTTTTAATGCATTAGCGGCTTCTTCTTCTTTGTCGATGCTGTGATTTTGACGCTTAATGGCTATTTCAGCATCGCTAATTTGTTTAACTTTTTCTTTAAGTATCAGCAACCAGCCCTCAGATTCATTTTGCAATTCTTCGAGGGTGAGGGGTTTAACTAGCAATTTCAACTCATCCAAAGGAATTGTTGGATCTTCAGTGGTAATTGTGGTTTTCGTTTTTCCACTGGTTGTTGGCTGAACTTTCTCAACACCAGCCTTTTTCTCTTCAACTTCATGTGCTCGGGAAGGGGAAGCACAAACAGCGAAAACACAAACCATACCAGCAAGCATAACCCCACCAACTCCATAGGGTATTAATCGTTGTTGTTTTATATTAAGTAATAACACTGTTTAAAAGTTTTATTAAATACCAGTAAAGTATATCCTACAGATAAAATTTTCACCATATATTTTTATTTTTTTGTACAATAATGTAGAAATAAAATCTTGACGTTGTGTCATACAGGCACCAACCTTAAATCCGCCATTACTACCACTGGCGATCGCTAATTTTTCTGATTTAGTGTAACCCTTATCTATCAACCATTCTGCCGCTGCAATAAAGTCATGAAAAACGCTTTGTTTTTTATCTTTAATATCAAATCCGTTGGCATCGGAATTATATATTTTAGCAGCCTCGGGGCGCGGAGGTAACTGCCTCGGAACGCAGAGTTTTTTTAGCTAATTTTTTTATAATTCCGATGTATCCGGAAACGATATGAGAAAGTTGGTGTGATGGAGATATAAAGGTATGTAGGATTATTACCATCAAGTTTAATTCCCTTTTTATGGGTGATAAACATTGGTATTTGAGTATCATGTCGATCTAAAAGGACAGAAAAAAATATGTATTTAAGTCTACTTGCAAAAAAAAGCCACTAAGCGTATATTTGCTAGCGGCTTCCTAACAAGTATTAAATTTTCTATATTATGTCACAAGAACAAATAGAACAGTTTTATCAACTTGTAAAACAAGATACAATTCTTCAAAAACAACTTAAGACTGTTGATAATTTAGAATCAGGACTCAAATTGGTAACAGAATTAGCGAAAGAAAAAGGTTATATTTTCACCGCTACTCAATTAAAAGAATGGATGATAACTAAGAGTTTGATTGATTGGGAAAACACCGAAGAAGAGCTATCAGAAGAAAGTTTTAATTTACTGTACTGTCACACTAGAGACTGTAGAACAAATTGCGACTGTAGAAAATCTTGCAGACCTTGTAGGGGTTGTATAAATGAGGGATGAATTAGGTTAACACTGATACTTCTCTATACTTCAAAAAATCAATTAGCAATCTAATTGAATGTTTATATAAAATCGATTTTATTTTATCACTAAAATTCTTTTTATTCATCAATAAAATAATTGATTCATTAGTTAATTATGTATGTAAAAAAATATATAAAATATTGTTTTTTTTCACAAAAAAATATTTGAAGTGAAATAAGTACCACATTCTTACCGGAAAACTTTAATATCAAATAACTATTTATTTCTAGTTTAATACCCTTTTTATAAATAAAAAAAATCAGTATTTTGCTATAAAAAAACAAAAGTATTTAAGTATACTTGTAAAAAAAAGCACAACTTTTATATTTGCTAACGGCTTCGTAACAAGTATTAAATTTTCAATCTAAATTATGTCTAAAGAACAAATAGACCAGTTTTACCAAGTTGTACAACAAGATACAGCTCTCCAAGAAAGACTCAAGACTATTGATAACCTAGAATCAGGACTCAAATTAGTCACAGAATTAGCGAAAGAAAAAGGTTATATTTTCACAGCTAGTGATTTGAAAGAATGGATGAAAGCTAAGAGTTCTGTTGGTTCTGAAAATACTGAAGAAGAGCTATCAGAAGAAGATTTAACTATACTGGGCTGTGGTAACTGTCGTGACTGTGCTTGTGGTGGTTGCGGATCTTGCCAGTCTTGTAAGCCAGATTCAAATCCAGAGTCGTGTGGTGGTTGTAGCCCTTGCAATGGCGGTTGTTCAGATCCACCAAAAAATAATCAATAATAGTTTTGCTAAGTAATTATTAACTAACATTAATAGTTACTCCCAGACTATTATCTAGCAATACAAAAATTTTGTTTTTTGTTATTGCTAGAAACTTTAACACCTAGGGTGCTGTTAGGAGATTACAGCACCATACTGAAAGCTTTTAGTGCGTTAGACATAAGTCCTAACGCACCCTATAAATTATAAAAACTTAAATGAAAAGACCAAAAATCAAACCTCATTATCGCGTAGAGATTGTTGAGCCAAAAAACGTTTATCTCTTAAGTGAAAGTTCCTCCCACGCTCTTACCGGAAAACTTTACTGTCAAATAACTCCACTTCTTGATGGTAAAAATACTATTGATGACATTATTAGTAAACTTCAAGGAAAAGCAAACTTTCTGGAAATTTTTCAAACCATCAATCGTCTTGAAGCCAAAGGCTACCTCAGCGAAGCTATCGATGAACTCACCCCAGAAGCTGCTGCTTTTTGGAGTTTACTGAATATAGAACCCCAGGTTGCTTACCATTGCTTGCAACAAACCCAAGTCTTTGTCACCTCAGTTGGTGATATTCCTACTCAACCATTAATTGCTGCCTTAAAAGAGTTGGGAATCACAGCTAGTGAATGTGGAATTGATTTCCCCAAGACAGAGAAATCCTTGGTAGTAGTATTAACTGATGACTACCTCCAACCCAATTTAAATCAAATTAACTATAGCGCTATAGAAACCAATCAACCTTGGCTGCTAGTAAAACCTTTTGGTGGTAGCATCTGGATAGGACCTATATTTCATCCAGGTAAAACTGGTTGCTGGGAATGTCTTAACCACCGTTTAAGTGGCAACCGGGAAATAGAAACATTTGTCCTACAGCAAAAAGATCAACAAGAGAATAACTCACAATCTAAAACCAGTATTCCCGCTTCCCCTGCTGTTTTATCCTCCACGATGCAAACCGCTCTTAACCTCACAGCAACAGAAATTGCTAAGTGGATTGTCAAAAACAATAGTGAAGACGAAAATACATTTTTCTCAACATTAGAAGGAAAAATCCTTACCCTTAACCAACTAAATCCAAACTTACAAACCCATATTCTCCCACAACGTCCCCAATGTAGAACTTGTGGAGAAGTACCTGATTCCAATCAACAGATATTCCAACCCCTAAATCTATCGAGTCGCAAAAAGAAATTTACTAGCGATGGGGGACATCGTGCTTTTTCTCCCGAACAAACCTTTAAAAAGTACGAACACCTTATTAGTCCGATTACTGGAGTAGTCAGTTCCTTCGTCCGCATTTCAGACTCCGATAGTAGCTTAGTTCA
>DESS01000179.1 GCA_002361335.1 Richelia sp. UBA3308 | reverse complement strand
TTGTCCATGTTTTATGCAGGGGGGAGCAGGGGGAAAAGAAGCTTTTATGTTTTTACAACATACCCATCAAATTAATCGCACAAAGTACTATTAATTCTATATGAAGTTTTGTAAGATAACCTAGATAAGCTTTAAGTCAATTAAATATTATACATATTTTCTTTAAAATATCTTTACAATATATGTAAACGATCATCTTGTTAGATACAACTTTTGCAGCAATAATAATTACTAAGTATTGGAATAATTATTCCTTACGCTTGTGTGTATAATTTGCATTTATCGATTGTTAATGCTTTGCAATGATTAAATTTGATAATTTAATCGCCGAAAATAAGTAAGAATAAGTCAATTTATTGACCAGAGATTTTCTTTTATCAAAAGCTTAGTTGAGTAATAATACAGGCTGATTAAGTATAAAGATAAATGATCTGACTTGTGCTCAACATAGTATTTACCTTGATGGAATTTAGCCATTGTATTGAAAAAAGTGAATTTCCAACATTTAAAAAAATAGTAGTGAAAATTTAACTATAATTTATTAAAGATGTAAATGAATCAATAAGCATCTGGTAATAAATGTTACTATATAGATAGTGCATCGCGAACTGTAGACTGATATCTTCAATACTTCAAACAGGGTGGTGTATCTGTCAAGTAGGTTTTAATAGCGCGATTCGGGGAAAGCGTGGAGATAGTCTGAATTATAAGTTTTGTAGGATTCTTTCAAAATATAGGGTGTATCGCGATTGTCAAGGCATTTTGATAAATCAAATTAATGTCTTTTGGGAATGAAAGCGAAAAATTACGTGTCTCAATATAAGTAATTTTAATTTACTATGGCTATACTAAAGTCAGATAAAAATCCTTACCTCTTGTCTCAAGCAGGTACCCCCTTAAATGATGTTGAAGAAGGTGGATTAAATTTAGGGCAAGTGGGAGCGGCTCTACGTCGGCGAGTATTACTGATTGGTGCTTTCACGGCGATAGTGGCAACGGCTGCAGCCTGGCAAGCAAAATCAGAACCTCCGATATATCAAGGTGAATTCGAGATTTTAACCAAACCAGTGACTGGGGAAAGTAAAGCTATAGCTAACATTCCTCAAACATTAGGTTCTAGCCCAGTCGCACCTCCAGCATCGGAAAATGAAGTTGAAACAACTATTAAAGTTTTAAGTAGCCCCCGAATACTAAATTCAGTGGTGGAAAAGCTTCAGACAAAGTATCCAACTTTGGAATACGAATCATTTGTTAACAATTTAGATATTAAGTCTGAGGAGAAAGATATTCTAACAGTAGGATATGTAGCTCCAGAGAAGCAGAAAGTTAGCGATGTTTTAAACGAACTTGCTCAAGCTTATTTAGAGTATAGTTTGGAGGAACGTCAGGAAGATATTAATCAGGCGATCGCCTTTGTTCAAGAACGAATCACTAAGGGTGGGTTAAGACAGCGAGTTCAACAGTTGCAAGACAAACTACGAACCCTGCGAAGTTTGAATAATTTAATTGAACCCGCACAGAAAGCTGAACAAATATCCGAGCAAATTGAGAAGTTAACGCAACAGCAATTAGAGAATCGGGTAGAGTACGATCGAATGTTAGCGGCATTTCAAGAGTTACAAAAAGAATTAGCGCAGCAGCCAGGGGAGAGGGCTGGTAATTCAATTCTGAGTGAAAATTCTCGCTACGAGAGAATTCTCGATCAAATCCAGCAAGTTGATATTGAGATTAAAACCCAGTCTGCTACATTCACAGATAGCAATCCAACTATGCAGACTTTACGCGAGAAAAAAGCTAACTTAATTCCCTTGCTGAATATAGAGGAACAACGGGTTCAAAAAGAATTTCAAAACCGCATCCAGACACTACAAGCCGCTAATATATCCTTGAGTGATAAATTAGAGCAGCTAAACGCATACCTGAGAAATTTGGCAACAGTTACCCGCGATTACGAAAACATTCAGCGGGAGTTAAAAATTGCCACTGAAGGGCTAAACCAGTTTTTAACCAAGCAACAAGCTTTGGAAATCGAAAAGTCTCAGAAACTACAACCTTGGAAATTACTAGATCCTCAACTGACTAAAGTCGAAAAACCTAAAGCTACTTCACCAAGTACTGCAAATAACTTGGTTTTAGGTGGTACTCTAGGCTTGCTACTAGGTATAGGTGCTGCTTTACTTGTAGACAAGTTAAGTAATGTTTTTTACACTTCTAAAGAATTGAAAGAGACTACCAGATTACCGTTATTAGGGGTAGTTCCTTTTAGCAAACAACTTGCTGTTAGTGCTAAGCAAGACGAACAAAGTACTGGAGCTAGCCAAACAGCTCGCGCCGCCTTTTCTGAATTTGAAATTTTTCGTTCTCTTTATACCAATATTCTTCTTCTGGGTTCGGATATACCGATTCGTTCGCTCGTAGTTAGTTCGGCAACACCAAAAGATGGTAAAACTACTGTTGCCATACAGCTGGCTTTAGCAGCTGCAGCCATGGGACAAAAAGTATTATTAGTAGATGCAAATCTTCGCTTTCCTACTATACATAGGCGTGTCGGATTGATGAATATTCAGGGGTTAACAGATGTCATTTCTTCTGAATTGGAGTGGGGCAATGTAATTGAACGCTCCCCTCTTGAGCATAACTTATATGTAATGGCTGCAGGTCCAATTCCTCCTGACTCTACCAGATTGCTAGCATCTAAGAAAATGCAGGACTTGATGAACGAACTGCATAGTACTTTTGATTTAGTAATTTATGACACAACTGCTATAGTTGGTTTCGCTGATGCAAACTTGTTAGCTGCTAACACTAATGGTGTTATGTTAGTAGCTGGTTTAGGCAAACTCAAACGCACTACATTTGCTCAAGCATTGGAAGAAATTCAAATATCCGGTACTCCTATTTTAGGTTTAGTAGCGAATAAATCTAAAGAATCTACACCTACTTCTCAAAGTAACTATCAACAATATCACAAATTAAGCGCCGAAATAGTTGCTAACGATGATGTAATTGAGTCTAAAAATTCTTCTGAAACAAGTAAAATTAAACTTCCTTAAATTAGGAATGGAGTTAGGAGTTAAGATAAAAATTCTTCACTCCTAAATTAATTTCAAGTTAAGAATAGCTAATTATCTGGAGACTTCAAAGCTCGATCTAGTACTTGACGAGCTTCTTCTGCTTTTTCTCGCGCCTCTTTATAGCGTAGATTTGCTTGAGCAAAATTTTTCAGCACTTTAAAACCTTCTTTGAGGCTAGAAATTTCTTCCTCGCTGACGGATTGATCTGAAAAAAGGATATCAACTAACTTGCGAACTTCTAAAGCTTCGGTACGTGTTTCCTGAACTTTTAACTTTAGAGTTGCAAGATTGCTCAAAAGTTGAACCGCTTCTATAATGGTATCTTCGCCGTTAGCAGTATTCATCGACGGTTCTTTCACTTCAATTAATTGCTGAGGACTAAATCCTTCTTCGAGTTCGGTAGGTAAATCACCCGCTTCCATCATTTCCATCAGTTGATCCATTGCTTTTTCACGAGCTTTATTGGAATCTTTGCCGGGAACGGTAAGGATGATTTCTGGACTTTGTACAAGAGTATAACGAACCATATTTAGGCAGGAATATTGCCGGTAAATCAAGCCAAGTTATTTATTTTAACTTAAAATGTGTCTATATAATCATTATTTTTTTCCTGGATTGGGATATGCACCTCTGGTGGAATCCGGCTGTGGAAGAGCAAGCAAGCCTTGCTAACGCGCCCATCCTATTGAATAACCTCCGGTAACTACTTGTAGATTACTAGCAAAGGATAGTTAGAAAAAATATAGGCAAATATTACACAGCCATAAAAAGCATTTCAGCCTTCACCTTCATCTTTTCTTTAGTCGGTGTAACCAACCTTGGCTGAACTACACAGCTCTCTATCCCATCAGCAAAAGCTTTTGGGAATGCTTTACGTAAAATAATTAAAGTCAGTGAGGAAGTCTCCTCCCCCACTGCTCTCCAAAACGGTACGTGACACTTTTGCGTCATACCGCTCCTCAGTAAAACGGCTATTTGTCATTAGCACGTAACTACCAGAAAATCGTCTTCCCATTTATAATTATTTGGGAGTTTGCTACCAGATGATATTGAGCTACCATCCGTTCTGGATTTTTTATCATGGCAATGTCGATGAAGAAGTTGATAGTTTTTGTATTCATCCTTTCCACCTTTTGATTTGGGGATGATATGGTCTAGTTCAAAAACATCTTCATCTTTAAAATATAGTCCGCATAGGTTACACTTCCCTTCTTGCTTTTTAAGCAATGATGCAGTTCGCTTTGACATCTGGGGGTGTTTTCCCATTCGAGTACTCCAATAAGTCAAGTTGCCATCGTATGGGCTGGCATTTCCTTTGACTTTGATGTGCCGGGTAATCGTGGTGTTCCTGTGTTCTATAAGAGTTATCCACTTATTTTCCACTTTGGTTGCAAATACCCAGTTATTTTCACCGAGACTGTGGAAATATTTTGTTTTTACCCACTTCATTCCTTTATTCCGGTGACGTTTAGTACCCCATTTCAGCAATTTCCAAACTATGATGTGGGTTAATCTTTCAAACACTTTTTGGCTTACGACCATAGAGTAGTAATTGCACCATCCGCGTATAATCGGATTTAATTTATTGATAAGAGTTTCCTGAGAAAGTCCCTTACTTTTATTAATTACTTCAACTATGCTTTTATAGTGTTGAGTTTGTTTTTCCTTGCTTGGGGTAATTATTGTTTTAAATCCTAGTAACTTACCTTTTTCACCCTTTTTACTTTTAATTCTTCCACAAGTATATTTTCCTGTTTTAAATTGTCTTATGGAATAGCCAAGAAAGTTAATACCAGGTTTTTCTTTCTTGAAGTGGTTAAGTGTATGGGCGATACGTGTTTTACTAGGTTTTAGTTCTAACCCCATGTCATTTAACCATTTGGTGATAGTCTCAATACATTGGTTTAATATGTTGATATTTTCGTGAAAAATCAAGAAGTCATCAGCATATCTAACAAAATTGACTGATTTTTGTTTATCCCTATTACTGAGTTGTCTACCTCGGCTTTCCTTCATGTCGAAAGAATAAGCTAATTCTTTGATTGCTTTTTCCATTCCATGAAGTGCGATATTCGCTAATAAAGGCGATATGCATCCACCTTGTGGTGTTCCTTGGGAAGTCGGTTTTAACTCTAATCCATCCATCACACCAGCTTTCAGCCAAGCTCGAATTTGTCTCCGTAAGGTGGGGAAGGTATTTAGTTTTTCTAAGAGTTTTTTATGGTTGATACATTCAAAACATTTAGTGATATCCGCGTCAAACACGTATTTAGGTTTATTGCGGATAGAGTTAAATATTTCCGATATTGCATCATGACATGAGCGTCCTGGTCTGAACCCGAACGAATTGGGTTCAAATGTTGCTTCCCATTCTGGTTCTAGTGCTAGTTGGACAAGCTTTTGGAGTGCCCGGTCTTTTATTGTCGGTATTCCTAAAGGTCGTTTTTCGTTCGTTCCCGGTTTCGGAATCCATACTCTCCGAGTGGGGGCAACCTTTGTTCTCAGTGTTATTTTATTTACCAAGTCTAGACGTTGCCTTGGGTTTAGTGATTTAACACCGTCCACACCTGCTGTCTTCTTTCCTTGGTTATCCTGAGAAACACGACGAACCGAAAGACATCTTCCATACCAGGAATTGATTAGGAGTTTTTGGAGTCTGCGAACTAATTTGACATCACCACGATGTGACGCTTTGTAAATTCTATGAAAGCAGCTTGTAGATATTCCTTTCAACTTTTTGCCAAGGTATATCTTTCCATTTATACATCGGTTTTACCGTGTTCATAACGTATACACTGCTACTTATGACTTTACATTCCGTATTACCGTGAGTCCGTCAGCATATCCTTGTCGTTACAACAAGACATTAAGCTTTTGACTCAATCTTTACTCTCCCTTGTCTACCCGGTTGTAGTTTGTTGCGTCTTAGCTGACTACTCATAGAATCGACCTTCTATAAGAACGTAGGAGAGGTTACTTCGTTCCTCATAATCATTGGTTAATTCCCTTAGAATGAAGCACTCCACCGAGTTTTTGGGTGATGTTAATAGGATGATACAAACTCCCCTATTACCCTTGTGTTCGATGAATCGAACCTTGTGACCTTTTTGGTACTCCCAGTGTGTAAGCCTTATTTCACTGGTTCGCTTTAACGACAGTTTTATACACTTCAAAGTTTCGCTATTCTTAGGAATTTTACTCACGGGGAACCAGTTTAAGGCTGCCAGTTCCTTTCCGCTTTTTACCCCGCTTCAGGTTTTGATGGCTAGTCGCGAACCTGGGGGTAATGTTTTTACTCCAACATCCGGAGAGTAAGACTTGTGGGTTATGTCCCACTCACTTACATGATGGCGGAAGTTGTCATCTGTTAGGGATTTAAGTGCGAACTCAATCTTAAGGATTACCTAACAGAAGCTAGTCTTCCCCCGATACCTCGGTTTGGACTAAACGAATCGCACTTGTAGGATGCGTTTACATCTGAGTTGATTAATTTACCACTGCGGGTTTGGTAAAGTCCTCGTTTTATTCTTTTACCGCTAAATTTGACAAATTTAGCTTCTGGAGTTCCATAAACGGGAAGTGAATCATTGTCTAAAAAGCTACTAACTGAAGTTTATCTTCAATAGCATTATAAACAACAACAACGAAAACAACGTAATTCGTTTCAAGGATTTTTACAACGTTGTATTTTATTCCATACAATTTATTGTTTATAGTATATAATGTAAATAGCGTTATGGGAAGTAGTAGCAATGAAAGTGCAAAAGGGAGTTCTCCCTGATTCCCAGCGCCCAATTTGGATGGTACTAGATGACAAGTATTTGCCCGTTGAACCAATTCAAAAATACTTACATTACTTAGATAGCCTGGGGCGCTCTCCGAATACGATTCAGAAATATGCTTATAATCTCAAACTGTTTTGGGAATTTTTAAGAGATTCAAGGTTGGATTGGCGAGAAATCAATCTAGAACAGTTATCAAACTTTATTCATTGGTTGAGAAATCCTAACAAAAATGTTTTATCTATTGAGCCACAAATATCTGAACGCTGCGAGAAAACAATTAACCAATGTTTAACAACTGTTTGTGGGTTTTATGAATTTCAAGAGCGTACAGGAATAGTTAATGGGATTAATGCTTATCGTTATCAACTTCAACCAGGACGTAAATATAAACCTTTTCTTCACCATATTAGTAAGAATAAAGAAGTAAAAACACGCTTACTAAAAATAAAAGAACCTTCTGTATTCCCTGGATGTCTAACACCAGAACAAGTCAATATTTTAGTAGAAGCTTGTAATTCATTGCGTGACAAATTTTTAGTTAGATTATTGTATGAAACAGGATTAAGAATAGGAGAAGCACTAGGATTAAGACATGAGGACATGGTGACAGGTAAAAATAATGAAATCCATGTTATTCCAAGATTAGATAATATTAACGATGCGAGAGTTAAGCCTGGAGTAGAACGAGTCGTTCATGTGAATAAAGAACTAATGCGAGAGCTAACGAAGGTATAACAGGTAGACTCCACCAGCTTTTAGGAATGGATGAATTAGCGGAACGTCTTAAACGAGAAAATGAGGAGTTAAAACAGCAGTTAGAAGAATGCCACAGTCGTCATACTGCTCCAAAACATGAAGACACTATTAACATATTCCAAAAACAGAATGAGAAATTAAGTTTGGAAATAGAAAGGTTAACTGAGGAGAATACTGAATTAAAAAATAAGTTGGCTCGCAATACTCTAAAATCCAGCAATAAAGTTACACAAATAAAACGACCAACTATCCCTGTTCCAGATTCAGTAAAAACGGAACTAAAGGAACTTAAAATTAAAATTAATAGTACTTTAAGAAGATTAATATGTTCCAACCCAGAAGAAGTTGTTTTAGAATCAATTGGTGCGTTAAGATACGCCGTCTTGAATAATCAAGTAAAAAACCCAAGCGGTTTTCTAGTTAAAGCAATTAAATATCGATGGAAAGCACCTGAAGATACGCTAAAACATATAGTAACCTCGACGAAGCAGCCAGAGGGAGAGCATCAATTCCCAGAAGGCTTTGAAGAGTGGTTTCTAGAGGCAATTGACAAGGGCTTTATAAGCAATGAATCACCATTTAACTTGCTCAAAAATACAGAAGGAGATTTATTAGTTAAAGTAAATCGCCCTACCTCGTCTGAACAACCGTATACCCAGATGTCCTGGGTTGAAGCGAAGAAAATAATGGATTCAGATACTTAAAATTCTGCAAGTTTAACAATTTACTCGCGCCCTGGTGGGTAAATTGTTAAAAGCCGAAGGCGATCTTGCAGAATTGCCGGGATAATGAATGATTTGCTAAATAACGTTGTAGAAAGTGTTAACGACGTAAAAATATTGCTATATATACGCTGTAGACGTTGTAAGCGAGATAAGGAAGTATAAGACTCTTCGGTTAAAATAACTTTTATCCCAACTAGTTCGCATTTATAAGTTAATTGTGCAATTAATTTATAATGAGGGATATTGACAAAATTCTAGTTGTTTTTTTTGCCAATATTTACTGATTGTTTCCAAAGACTATTTCGACCTATTACTAAAGTTTATATTCTGGCATTTACTAAAGTCTTGATAACAAATCGAGAGACGTGATGTAAATAATTATTAATTTTATGATTACGCCGTCGTGTTAATCTAAGAAGTCGTTTGGAACTATAAATATTAGCTGATAATTTTTTTTGAAGACTAGCTTTTTTCTTATTGTAAAACTGATTAATACTTTTCAAAGGTCGCCCGTTAACCAAAATAGGTTGAAAACCTGCTTGGTTTGATGTTAGCGCAATTAAATTATTTAGTCCTAAATCTATACTTGCTATGGCTCCAGTATTTTTTTTCACTTTGTCTATTAGTTTTTCATAAATTACCTCAATTACATAACAATCTGTTTGAGGTACTATCCTCACCTCCTTAATCGCATCTTTTGAGATTTTTGTCGGAATTCTGATCAAAGTTTTAGAGGGGGCAATTATTCCACATTCTAACCATTTTTTACTTATAGCTTGAATCGTATAAACTACTAAATTTCGTCCTTTCTGCTTATCTTTATAAGACGGTAGTTTCGGACAACCCGTAAATTTCGAGGGGTTTTTCTTCCATTCACACATAGATGCAAAGAAACTCAACCAGTTTCTTTCTAGAATTATTAGTACTTGTTGAGCTACTTTAGCTGGTAAGGCTTTGTATTCAGATGTCTGTTTTAAGACTACATCCAATAAGTTATAATTTGAGTAAGTTTTTCCATGAATAAAACTTTGACGAACATTATAATTCCCTAAATTATATAGATTTTTAGAAGCAAAGCATAGACAGTCGCACTCATCAAAAAATTTGTGACCTCTTTTTATAATATGTCTCTCTACTAATTGCATTCATCTTCTACAAAATCGTTTTCAAGTGAGGCAATAATTTTTTCGGTTTTTCTTTTCGCTCTTCTCAAACCATATAATCTAGAACAAAAAGAAGTAATTACTGCCGCAAAATCAGTCATTAAATCATCTTTATCGTTTGAGGCTTCATTGACTATTTCTAGCTCTCTTCCACTTTGAGTTAATAATAATTGTATATAATTACCCCCAAATCTAGTTAAACGGTCTTTATGCTCTACTAATAAAATACTAAATTTATCGTCAGTTAATACCGATAGTAATTTTTTTCGGTTGTCATTTAACCCGCTTCCTACTTCCTCCACCACTCTAGATATTTTATAACCTTTCGCCATTGCATAATTCTTTATCTATGGTGATTGTCTTTTAAGGTTATCTTTATTCTCAGAACTTGATACTCTCGCATATATACAAACAGTTTCAGTTTTTTTTGATACTGATTCTATTTCATCTTTAACTATGATAGTACCTGTTGGAAGTTGATAACCATTGAGTTGTCCTGTCTTCCAAAGTCGCCAAGCTGTTGTATAACTAATTCCTAATTTTTTCGCGTACACAGACAACTTCATTTAACTCGTAAATTACTCTACGAGTCTATTTTTACATTAAATGCTAATATCTGAATATATTTGCTTATATTTTTAGTTAACGAAAATCATACATATGCAGCGCCACTTTTTTCTATTTTTTCAGCAAGCCCCACTTATTTTTAGGTGTTGCTGAATCCTGCGGATGAATTGGAAATTTCACATTATATCAGACGTAGCACTGCTACGTCTCTACATAGATTTCGCATTTACTACAAACTGTAAACAAATATAATTCATTATTTAATTCAGCAACGCCCATTTCAAGACTAGTATATAAAGTACCTTGAAACACACCATAACGCTTACCTAATCTGATTTATCAGACTTTTGCTACTTGGATGGGGAATTCATTCCTAGACGGTTGTTGAGAATGGTGCAAGATTTCACTAAGCGCTACAACGCCCTGGTTCACCATATTACAACAGGACGAATTGCTCTTTCGGCAGCAACGCCGGAAAAGCTTAATTATTTTATAATATGACACACAACATAAGTTAACTTGTGTTTAAGCCTTCTCTTGTATTTTAAGCTTTCAACAGCCGGGCTACTAAATCATCAAATTAGATATATATGCAAGTTAAACTACCCTTTTTTATCCACAGAATCTTAAAAACTAGCAGTTTTTGGCAAGATAACTATCTAATTGTAAAGGCATTTAAGCCGTTTTATCTCACTGCGATCGTAGCCGTATTTTTTATAATATTAGCAGCAGTACTCGAAGCAATAGGTATCGGTTTGATAGCGTCTTTACTGCAAGGATTGACTAATCCCAATCAGTCGCCGTTGCAAACAGGTATTCAATGGTTGGATGTTTGGTTTTTGGCAAGTCAGGCTGGCGCTCAAGAGCGTATTTGGCGTATATCTGGTTTAATTTTATTTACTGTTTGGATTAGGGCCACTTTTAGCTATTTGGGGCGTTATTGCGCTAAATTATGCGAAATTGGATTGGTAGACAATCTCCGCAAGGGAATATTTCAGCAGTTTCAAAACTTGAGTCTTTCATACTATACCCAAACACGTTCCGGAGAATTAATCAATACTTTTTCTGCGGAAGTTAGTCATCTAAGCTTTGCTTTTAATGAACTGATTCTTTTTGTGACTAAAAGTTGCGTGATTTTAGCTTACACTTGTGCGATGTTCGTTATTTCTTGGCAACTAACTTTAGTTACAGTACTTCTTTTCAGTTTACTGGCAGCAGGAGCATCGAATTGGATTCGTAGAGTGCGGCAAGCAAGTTTTGAGATGACATCTGCTAGTGGAGAATTAGCAGCAAAAACTACGGAATTTGTCGCTGGGATTCGTACTGTACAAGCATTTTGGACTCAAGAATTTGAACGCAAGGGTTTTGATGTAGTAGCTCAGAAGTTTGCTAGTGCTTGGTTGAAGACTAGTACTATTAGCGGGCTTTTACAACCGTTAATGGAGGCTTTAGCTACGACAATTTTAGTGGCAATGATTTTGGTGGCAGTTTCAACCTTGATATCTAGTGGAAGTCTTCATGTAGTTTCTTTACTCGCTTTTTTGTTTGCTTTATTCCGCTTGCTACCGATTATTGCTAACATGAATAGTTCTTGGGGTATGATTGCGACACATTCTGGTGCTTTTAGAGCTATTCACGAACTTTTAAGAACTGATGATAAAGCTTATTTAGCGGATGGTGAGAAAGAGTTTCCCGGCTTAAACCAAGCTATAGAATTTGTAAATGTTGATTTTGGTTATGAGGATGGAAAATTAGTATTGCACGATATTAATTTAATTATTGAACGCGGAAAAATGGTAGCCTTGGTTGGTGCTAGTGGTTCTGGTAAAACAACTTTAGCTGATTTATTAGTGCGTTTTTATGACGTGACATCGGGGAAAATATTAATTGATAATATTGACTTACGCCAATACAGCCTTGGTTCATTACGACAAAACATGGCGCTAGTAAGTCAAGATACTTTTATATTTAATACCTCGGTACGAGAAAATATCGCTTACGGTTTAGAAAATATAGACGAGCAAGCGATTATAGAAGCAGCTAAAGGCGCAAATGCATATGAATTTATTTTACAATTACCTGAAGGTTTTGATACCAAACTTGGCGATCGCGGTGTACGTTTATCTGGGGGACAAAGGCAGAGAATTGCTATTGCCAGGGCATTATTACGCAACCCAGAAATTCTAATTTTAGATGAAGCAACTAGCGCTCTTGATTCAGTTAGTGAAGGTTTAGTACAGCAGTCTTTAGAAAAGTTGGCTACAGGAAGAACTGCGATCGCAATTGCTCACCGACTTTCTACTATTTATAAAGCTGACAAAATTATTGTCCTTGAAGAAGGGCGCATTGTTGAACAAGGAGGTTATCAGGAATTGTTAAACAGAAAAGGTAAACTTTGGAAATATCATCAAAAACAGTATCAGTTTAATCAAGGAAATTGAATAAATAGGGAATAGGGAATAGGGAGTAGGGAACAGAGAATAAAAAATAGTATGGCTCTTGATTACATAGTATGCGATCGTCTTCTGTAAAAAATCCTGAAACACTGGTTACGTGAGGATTTTATCGCATTTTATTCACATTACTAACGATAAAGCAGTTATTTTTCCCCTTCAGCCTTCAGCCTTTTTTTGTTTATCCTAACTATAGCGAATTTCAGTTGAATGAAATACAAAACTTCAAATTTGACATTCTGTTAAAAGCCTCTCCCCTCTAGAGGGGAGAGGTACTCTCCCTCGAAGACTTCGTCAATGGAGAGGGGTTGTAAGTGTAGTGCACTCAACCGAAAACCGCTATATTTGTTTATGTTTTGCTACACCAACAGTTCAAAGTAACATACTAACGGTAAAATACTCCTATTTGCTTAGCATTAGAAAACTCACAGAATATGATCAATCCTACACTTGAGCGTGCATTTACCAATCGCTGTGTACTTAAAGTCATCAGCGGTTTGAACAACTTTGATCGTAACCGCGTAGAGAAAACCGTTAAAGCAGCACACCACGGTGGCGCAACTTTTCTCGATATCGCCGCAGATGCTGATTTGGTGAGAATGGCAAAAAAATTGACTAATTTACCAATATGTGTATCAGCAGTACAACCCGAAAAATTTCTTAAAGCTGTTGCAGCGGGTGCTGACTTAATCGAAATCGGTAACTTTGATTCCTTCTACGCCCAAGGAATCAGATTTGAAGCTGAAGAAGTTTTAGCTTTAACAAAACAAACCCGCGCTTTACTTCCCCGATTGACTTTGTCTGTTACTGTTCCTCATATTCTTACATTAGACCAACAAGTAGAATTAGCAGAACAATTAGTTGCATTTGGTGCCGATATTATCCAAACAGAAGGCGGTACGAGCAGCAAACCCCAAAATGCAGGTACATTAGGATTAATTGAAAAAGCTGCTCCTGCCTTAGCAGCAGCTTACGAAATTTCTCGTGCTGTAACTGTACCCGTACTCTGCGCTTCCGGTATTTCCAGCGTTAGTGCACCCCTGGCACTCGCTGCTGGTGCTGCTGGTGTGGGAGTGGGTTCGGCAATTAATCAACTCAACAGTGAAGTCGCGATGATTGCTGCTGTACGCGGTTTGATTGAAGCTATGAAAACTGAAGAGAAAGTTAGGAGTTAGGAGTTAGGAGTTAGTAGTTAGTAGTTAGTAGTTAGTAGTTGAAAATAATTTTTAATTCCTGACTACTAGCTCATTTAATTAACTAAAAAGTATGACGGTTGATTTTCTATAAAGTCTAAGTTGAAGAGCATCTGACTATAAAAATGTCTACTATTTATGGAAAAAAATGTCCGAGATAGAACCAACAGAGTGGTTGAATTGGATCTGCTCAAGTCAAAATTTGGATGAGCTACGTGATAACTACGATCAATGGTCAGATACCTATGAAGCAGATATTAGTGGGGTATGGGAACCAGTCCCAAGGTTTGCAGCGCTGATGCTTGCCGAGTATCTGGATAATAAGCAGGACACCATTCTTGATGTCGGGGTTGGAACAGGTCTTGTTGGCGTTGCGTTGGCTGCGTTGGGATTTGAACGGATTGTAGGAATTGATCTATCGCCCGGTATGTTAGCTCAAGCAACCAGCAAAGGCGTATATAGCTCCTTGTTTTGCTGCTCGATAGGCGATGGAGTATTCAGGAAATTAGAAAGCCCGAGTGGTATCATTGCCACAGGGGTATTTGCCGAAAACCATGCTGGACAAGCAGAACTAAGGATACTTCAAGAAAGTATCAGGGCTGGAGGTGTCTTAGTTTTTACAGCAAGACAGAACTTCTTGCCTAAACTTCAGGAAGTTCTTGAGCAACCAGAATGCACTTTGCTCGATTCTAAGGTATTACCGATTTATGATGACCCCATGTATCTTTTAGCATACAAAGTTGACCATTAAACTATAGCGGTTTTCAGTTGAATAAGCTGATGTGCAGTTAAATTATGTTCTGATAAAAATGAACTTACAATTGAAAAGACTTGAACAAGTCAACCAAGAACTAGCAATGGTTAGTGAAATAAGTCGCCATGAATTGCTTGAAAAGAACTTGATTCAAGAGAAACAAGAATTAGTTCAACGAGTTGGTTCAACAAGCGAACCCAAACAAATACTTCCCTTTACTAAGCTATATCTACCGATGGCTTTCACAGGTATTTTGGAACCAAAAAAGTTAGTTAATGAAACTCATCGTGCGATTCAGATCCTATTACCTGGTACGGGAACTACCTTTTCTGTTGCCGAGACACTATGTGATATTGCGGGTACCTTTCATGGTCGAAAAAGTAAGAACCGTGGAGGTGGGCGAAGCAGCAATCAAAGTTTATTGAGTCAATTACTATCCGATGGTGAAACCTTCCGTGTAGCCTCTTTTCCAACTGACCTACCTCTCAACGGTATGGGTACAGATGCTCCATTTGAGTTTGCCAGCGAGCGAGGCTTAATGGCAGTGATTCGCCACGTCCATCTTATATTGTCACGACTTTATCCCGAACGCCCAGTTTTTGTTGTTGGACGTAGTCAAGGAGGTATTGCGGCGATAATGTATGCTCAGCATTATGACGACCTAGCTGGGGCAATTGCAGTCAATCCTCCCCATCCCGACCCAGAATTGTTTCAGTTTACCGTTGAATACTTGGAGGATAAAGCAAAAGTTCTGGCTGACCTTCTCCATGCCCCTGGTGTGACTTTACACGAGCGTAGCTGGGAAGCTTACAAGACTTTCACTCCTGAGTTTGACTACCCATCAAGACAATCACTATCTCCGATTCAGGTTTTAGTTAGCTTAGGTGATCCCTTCAACTTGTTTCCCCAGTATGCTGATGCTCAGAAGCAATTTGCAAAAAATGACCAAAAAAATCAGTTGCACATACTTGATGCAGGGCACAATCTTTGGGACAGGAAATCGGAAGATACGTATCGAGAAGTGATTAAATTGCAAGCTCAATTTATGTTGAGCCACATATATCGACCCCAGAGCGTAACGCAAAAATAATCTAATTCACATCTTGCACCATACAAATTTTTTGTAAAAATAATTACTATTTATCCAAATTAATTTTTACCTCCTGGGACTACAAATCCCAGTCTAATAGCTGCTATTCCATTAAAATAGACTAAAAATCTAAGTTAATTTAATAGTAATATTTTTAACAATAAAATTTATTATTTAACTAATTACCCGTAAGGTGCAAGATATGTGCTCCCGGGAACTTGTTACTCCCAAAACTTTTTTATATTTCCTCAAACAACTCAGTGAGAATTTCTAAAGCAACATCAATCTGCTTGCGATCCACGATCAGGGGTGGGCAAAACCGAATTGCTGCTTTACCGCAACCAATCAGCAATAAACCCTTATAAAAAGCTCCATCTACAATGCGATTCCGTAAGTCTGGGTCGAGATTTCCATCCCCATCTAGCAGATCGATTGCCATCATTAAACCCTTTCCTCGTGGCAAGGAAACCCGGTCAAATCCGTGGGCCAGTTTAGTTAGGGCTACCTGCAATACCTCTCCCATCTGGCGAGCATTATCTATCAGTTCTGCTTCTAATAGTTCCAAGGTGACATTGGCAGCTGCACAAGCTACTGGATTACCCCCAAAAGTTGCAGCATGGGAGCCAGGTGGCCAAGTCATTAGTTCTGCTCTAGAAAGGATAGCACCTAGAGGTAAACCACTGGCAATGCCTTTAGCCAAGGTAATAATATCAGGCATCACATCCCAGTGTTGGATGGCAAAAAGTTTCCCAGTCCTCCCCATTCCCGATTGAATTTCATCCACAATCATCAAGATACCGTGGCGAGAGCAAATCTGGCGAATCCGCGCCAAGAAACCATCTTCCGGTACAATATAGCCCCCTTCTCCTTGAATTGGTTCTACAACTATGGCAGCGACTTCTTCTGGTGGTATTACCGTGGAGAAGAGTTTTTGTTCTAAATCGTCGAGACTAGCATGAGTTCCATAGGGAATATGAGTAACTCCGGGAAGCAATGGTCCAAATCCTTGGCGTTGAACCCTTTTGGAACCTGTTAGAGACATTGCTCCATAGGTACGCCCATGAAATGCACCCAAGAAGGAAATTATTCGCGATCGCTTTGTATAGTAGCGAGCTAATTTGAGTGCACCTTCAACTGATTCCGCTCCAGAGTTGGTGAAACAAACACGAGCCCGACTATCTACCGACTCAGGAAAAGGGGCACGTACAGCTAGACTTTCCGCTAGTTTCACCATTGGTTCATAATAAAAATCAGTTCCTGATATATGTAGCAAATTAGCTGCTTGGTTCTGTATAGCCTGAACCACTTGAGGATGAGCATGACCAGTTGCAGTTACTGCAACTCCTGAGGTAAAGTCCAAAAAAACATTGCCGTCTACATCTTCAATCATGCAACCCTCACCTCTTGCAGCTACTAAGGGATAGCCACGAGTGTAGGACGGAGAACTCACGACGCTATCGCGTTTGATAAGCGCACTGGCTCGGGGTCCAGGCAACGATGTTTTCACTTGAGGAACCGGAGACTGAATGTGTTTTGTGTGAATACTTAGCATTTTTATAATCAGAAATTAATCATTAGGGCATATTGCCCTGGCGTTAGCCTGAGGGTGTTAGGCTTTTGAAAACACGCCCTAGCAATAGTTTGTTTTTACAGATTCATTTATATTACCTGAATGAGATATCAAAAAATAAATTTAAAATATTAGGGATCAAAATTTATAGGCAATTTATGTTAGTAATATCAGGCATCATTTTTTGTCAATTCGTAATTATAATTAAAAATTAGCTAAATCTAAGGTATGAAATTTACTTTGATATCTAATTTCTAGTTTTTTTGCCTACTTAAATTATCCAACCATAAAAAATTTACTGCGGATGATACAATACTTATCCACAATATAAATTCTCCAATTTTTTGATTCCAGTAATAAAAATAAGATTTCCCGTAGGTGGTTTAAAACTCACCCACAGGATAAATTGTATAAATTGATTATCAGTCAACAAACACTAGATTAAAGAAATTTACCTAATTAGGTTGTTTCAACTCCTAACTCTTAACTCATAATTTCCTTCAAACTATAAATTACTTGGTGTTGCTGTTGTTCAGAAAGTTCTGGGAACATGGGTAAAGATAAAACTTCGTTACAAGCTTCTTCTACAACTGGTAATTGTCCTGGTTGATAACCCAAAGTTTGATAAACTGGCTGCAAATGTAAAGGACGGGGATAGTAAATTGCTGTATTAACACCCCTTTCTTGCAATTGATTGCGTAAGAAATCTCTTTTACCATCCAATACCCGAATAGTGTATTGATTCCATACTCCCGTTCCTCCCGCCAATTCTTGAGGGATAATAATACCAGGAATATGACTGAGAAATTTATGATAATCAGCCGCGATTTTTTGCCTTTGCTGGTTCCAAGTATCTAAATAACGTAATTTAATCTGTAAAATAGCTGCTTGAATAGAATCTAATCTACTGTTGACACCAACTTCTTCGTAATGATATTTACTTTTTTGACCGTGGTCTTTTAATACCCTTATCTTTTGGGCAATTTCTGGATCCTTGGTGGTAATTGCACCACCATCGCCACAACCCCCTAAATTCTTGGTGGGGTAAAAACTAAAGCAACCGATGTGTCCAATGCATCCTACTTTTTGTTGATTCCACATAGCCCCTGTGGACTGAGCGCAATCTTCTATCACTAACAAATCCTTGGCAGAGGCTAATTCCATCAACGCCGTCATATCAACAGGTTGTCCGAACAGATGAACTGGAATAATCGCCTTAGTGTTAGGTGTTACTGCCGCTGCGACTTGCTGTAAATCCAAATTGTAAGTAGCATCAATATCGACGAATACCGGTTTAGCACCCACAGCGCTGATCACTTCACAGGTAGCAACAAAAGTGAAAGGTGTTGTAATTACCTCATCTCCCGCACCAATATTGTAGGCTCTTAAAGCCAAGTAAAGAGCATCCGTTCCGGAATTACAAGCTACGCACTCCCTAACATTTGTATAAGCAGCAAGCTGTTGTTCTAATCCTTCCACAAAAGGACCACCAATATAACGTCCCGAAGATAGAACTTCTAACACAGCTTCACTTACTTCTGCAGCGATAGTAGAATATTGCTGTTTATTATCAAAAGCAGGAACTGAATTTACACTTTGTATCATGAGCCTTTTTCTTATATGAAGATAGATGATAACGGGCTAATTACTGGTTAAATATTGAATCATCTTTGCCGTTTTTTACTGTCGCCCATAATACTCTATAACCAAGATTTTCACTTAATTGTTGGCAATCTAACATCTAGTTTCAGTTTATTACTGACGATTTTGATTTTTGTATTTTGAATTTGTATATTTATACATTGCTTAGCTAGTGTAATCCGAGAATAAATACTTAGAATTTTAGTTGAATTTCTTCGGTTATTTAGAAACAAGACAGCGGATATACAAACCAAGAAGTCAATCGGCGATCGCAACTGACATATTTTTCTTGTAGAGTGCTGTGACATTTTGTATTGTGCATTAACCTATTAATTAGGCAATCAGGGTACGGCACCAACGCCCGTATTCTAATAATTGCCTAAGTCTTAATTTCAATAATTCAAACTACTTTAATGTCAGAACTAATAGAACTTAATTTCATAGACTTAGCTATTGCTGTAGGATTAATGGTAATAGCCATTGGTTTATCTATTTGGGAAAAAATTGGATTAGAGCTAAATTTAGCCCTTGCCACCGTCAGAACTATCCTACAGCTATTAGTTTTGGGATATATTTTAGACTTCATTCTCGCCTTAAATAACCTTTGGGCTGTTTTGGCGATTTTAGCAGTAATGCTGACTCTTACGGCAATTGTTGCCCGAAATCGTATTTCTAAGAAAATCCCGCGAGTTTTACCTTTGGTATGGGGTTCAATGTTTTTAGGTACCGCATTCACCTTGATTTATACCAACTTTCTGATAATTCAACCCGATAGATGGTTTCAAGCACAGTACGTGATTCCTCTAGGAGGGATTGTATTAGGTAATTCCATGAATGCAGCCGCGATCGCCGGTGAACGTTTTGTTAGCACAATGAATGCAAGTCATGGAGAAATAGAAACTCACCTCAGTTTAGGTGCAACTCCACAACAAGCAATTAAACAGTATAAAATAGATTCTATCCGCGCCGGTTTAATTCCTACCATCAATCAAATGATGATAATCGGAATGGTAACAATACCCGGATTTATGAGCGGATTAATAATTAGCGGCGTTGATTACGACAAAATTCCTTTCCAAGCCGCATCGGAAGCCGCCTCATATCAAATTTTACTGATGTTTATGGTGGCTTTGAGCAATCTATTAACAACAGTATTGCTTATCAAAACCCTTTCTCATCAGTTTTTCAACTCCAATGCCCAACTTGTGCAGTAACTAGATAAGATCGATAAAAAGAATTCCATTCAAATGATCGATTTCATGTTGAATCAGAATCGATAACATGCCATCAGCAGTAAAACTCAAAGGTTTACTTTCTTGATTCAAGGCATTTAACTTGATTTGAGAAAAACGTTTTACAATTTCTCGTCTTCCGGGAAAGCTTAAGCATCCTTCACTTGAATTAATCAAGCAATGTTGATATTCAATTTCAGGATTAACAATACATAATATATCTTCAGGCTGATAAGATTTACTTTTATCACCTGCAATACGTTTCTTGTTGAGAACAAAAACCCGTTTTAACTCTCCAATTTGAGGCGCAGCTAATCCCATAGAATCTTCTGAAAGCATGGTATCAATTAAATCTTCCACCAAAGTTTGAAAATCCCGATGATAAACATCAACTTCAGTTGATGTTTGTCTCAATATAGGATTAGGATGATAAACCAGAGATTTAACAACCATAGAAATTATCCCGCCATAAACCTAATTTACCACTTACCTTCAGGACATTCGGAAGTTTCAATATTTGCTTTTACTAACATAAAACATCCACATACAGTACAACGCTTAGCTTCTGAATTATACTTTTCACAATGAGAACAAATTTTTAACCTTTGTTCTACCTTATTTTTTGCAGCAAGAACTCGATCGCCACATAATCCCTGTTTCGCAGTCTTATAGGCTTCCGTAAACAGACTTTGCAACATTTTTCCGCTACTTGGATAACTTGGCGGTGATGACTTGTTCATATTACGACTCCTAGAATTTTAAAAATAATTCTCAACAAATCATAACACTTCAAGATATTTCTGCACGGAATATAGCAGTCAAAACAGGAAATAAAATAGATAAGTAAATATTATTATTTGTATTGGTTCGTAGTAAGGGCTTCAGCCTTTTAATTTCAACACTACATTTTAAAACTCTTGTGGTACGGGCATCCCTGCTGGTAAGAATCTACCTCATTCAGATGAAATTTGCTGTATGTTTATCGTTACTTAAACAGATATTTAACAACAGATAACAAAAATCGGTTAAAACACTTAATTATCTTAACCGACTTACAATATATTTTTATTAGACTCTGTATTGATGATTTCAATCAACTAAAAAACGAGTTACAGGCACGAACTTAAAGAAAGCGTATTCATACCATATAGTCCAAATAAAATCGCGAATCCAGGTATTACGCATTTCTGGACGAATTTGATAATCAAAAGAGGTATCGGTAGAACCAACTCTTGTCATCGCGTGGTTACAACCACAACCATGTTCTTGGAAAAACCCATGTTTAGAAGAAATACTTTGTACCATTAATTGAATGGGAAATACTTTTTGTCCGTGTAAAGAAGCATCCCAAGCACGAGCGTTATTTTTATCTTCCTCAGAAAATCTTAAGGGGCGTACTTCCGAAACTTCTTCTCTATAAATAGGGGCTAAATGTACGTGATAAAAAGAAGCTGGTAAATCGTAACCGAACTCTTCAAACAAAGCTTTACCAATTTCTACAATTTGTTTGCGCTCAGTATAATCTTCTTCATCAGAGTCAAGTTCTGATTCGATAGAATTAAAATCAGGATATCTATCTACATCAAAATCCTTGCCGTAAAAATCAAGAGCTTCCCAACCTAAATTACCAAATATTTCGCAAAAAGCAGGCTTTAAATGCTCAAAACCTTCAGATTCCTTAAATAAATCTACATCACCGCGAGACATCTTGTGAAGAAATAACTGTGCCATCTTCACATATTCTTCGGGATTAGAAAGTTTAGAATTAGACTTTCCTACAAAAATATCTTGCCAAGATTGAGGAAGCTGATTTACAGGTGTAGCTTGTTCGCCTTCAATTACAACAGAGAATGATTTTTTAGAGTTAGTAACAAAATCTTGCTGTGGAGGATTTGCAGTAGCTTGTGATCTCATTATGCCTTGCTTAAAAAAAATAAAATTGCAATTTTACTACAGTACCATTAAGAAGAATCGCTACTTTATATAAATAAATTTTTTTAATGCTTTTTGGTAAATAAATTTAATTTAATTTAATTTAATTTAATTGATTGCAAATAGCAACATAAAGTGTATCAATTATTTTTTTTTTGTTTTACTTAATGTCCTATTTGATTATTTTTATATATTAATTTAAACTATATATAATCATGCATCGATTTAACTAATAAGTAGTTACTAGCTTTAAAGCAAGAAACCCGAAATTTTAAAAATTCCGGGTTTGTGATTTGGGTTTGTGATGTGATGTCCGGCAAATCACCCATAATATGTCATTGCGAGTGGAACAAAGTGAAACGAAGCAATCGCAACATCTTGAGATTGCTTCGCTTCGCTCGCAATGACGTTTAATTTAACGGACATGATATGATTTGTCTATCAAAATTTCTTGTTCAACAAAAAGCCCGTCTCCACGGACGATAAAATTCAGATTCAAAAAAACAAAATCTGTATTTAGTTTTATAAAATATCCGAAATTGATAATTTACCTTCAAATTGCAACTGAGCTTGAACGCAATAAGCACACTTGCAACCAAGTTGATCCATGATAGGATTAGACTTATCAGTCGGATTTACCGCTGGTAACTGATGAATTGCTTGTACTGATGCTGCATTCACACCTGTTGTCACAGACACAGAATCAACAGGAGATGCTGCTGCTGAATTTGCGAAAAACAGCATAGAAGCAAATATTACCGGTAAAGCAAATAAAAAAAGTTTGGCAATAATCATAAGTTATAGTTTCTATTGTTACGGTGTACCCTCAAATACCAATCATATCTTGAGAATTGTTAAGTTGGCAGAGGATACAATTTTGGATGTTAGATGTTGGGCCTTGATTACTAATTTCCCCAAATTAATAACTCACCATTTTCTCCTCCTGCGGCGATTTTATTACCTTGAGGATGCCAAGAAATACAGGTAAAACCATCCGAGACACCTGTAATCACTTGGGATACTTTTTGGGAATATTGCCACAAACATAACCAACCATCGCTGGCAGCAGAGGCGAGTAAAAAACTGTTTGGTGCAAAACTGATAGATTGAATAATACCTACATGATTAGTTAAAATATCCTCTTCCCAATCAGAGTCTTCACCAGCTTGTTTTTCCCAAAGCACAATACCGTCAAAACTAGAGCAGGCAAGTTTTGGCGTTCCCAAATCGGAATTCAATTGCGACCATGCGACTTGACGGATTTTACCAGGAAATCCGTGCATAATCCAGGGACTGAGTTCATCATCAGAAATCAATTGTTGAATATCAACAACTGCAAGGGTTTTGTCCATATTACCAGAAGCAAGATATTTTCCGTCGGGAGACCAAGCCATTGCTATACTCGTCGAAGGAATATCTAAAATATATGGTTCTTCATCCCAATTTTGAGTATGCCAAATTTTAACACCGCGATGTCCAGCGATCGCTAAATATTCGCCATCGTTTCGCCAATCAATAGCCAATGCAGAGGAGTTATCAAAATCTAAAGTGACAACAAAATCACCAGTATCTGCATCCCAAACTTCTACTTTACGTTCTAAACTAAAAGCTAAATAATTACCCTTAGGACTCCAAGCAAGTTTATCAACCCAAACAGGAGCATTTTCTAAAGTCGCAATTAACTGATTTTCTCTCCAGATTTTGACTTCTCCATTTTGCCCGCCAACTGCCAAAAAATGACCATCATGTGAGAAAGCAAGGCAATCTACAGATTCACCATTACCAGATTGCAAAGTGATTAAATTGCCATTTTGCCAAAATACAACTTCCCCAGCAGCAGAAGTTGCAGCCAAAATATTCCCTTGTGGTGACCAAGCAACAGCTGTAATGTAATCTGAGAGAGCTTGCGATGATAAAAGTTCAAATTGCTTGGAATTGACAGTAGATTGGTTCATAGGATTTTGGATTGGGAGTTAAAAGTTAGTTGTTAGTTGTTAGTTGTTAGTTGTTAAGAATTTTTATTTTTATCCCCTTCCTTATCTCCCCATCCTCCCATGCCCAATGTCCAATGCCCAATTCTTAATTCTTAATTCTTAATTCTTAATTCTTAATGCCCCATGCCCAATTCCCAACTCAGACTACACAAGCCTTAAACTCTTGGCGCAATTTCGCTTCATCAAGATTGCGCCCGATGAATACTAATTCATTTTTACGGGTTTCGTCTTTATTCCAAGGACGATCTGGTCTACCATCTAATAACATATGTACCCCTTGAAATACAAAGCGATTTTCTTCTCCAGCAATACTTAAAATTCCTTTGGTACGGAAAATGTCAGGACCTTGAGTTTGTAATAAATTACTTAACCACTTATCCAATTTATCACCATCTAGGGCACCTTCTTCTACTAATGCAATAGAATAAACGCTTTCATCGTGTTCGTGAGCGTCTTCATCCAAAAATTCGGGATCTATTTCTAAAGCACGATTTAAATCAAACGCCTTTACTCCCAATAATGCATCCATTTCCAACTCCGCATTTTGGGTACGATAAATTTTAGCGATCGCATTCATTCCCCGAATTTTATTTTCTAATTCTTCTAACTGTTCGGAGGATATCAAATCTGTTTTATTAATCAAAATGACATCGGCGAAAGCAATTTGTTCTTGGGCTTCATCGGCATCCCAATGTTGCCAAATATGCTTGGCATCAACTACTGTTACCACAGCATCCAGTAACAATTGTTCCCGCATATCTTCATCTACAAAGAATGTTTGAATAACTGGTGCTGGATCGGCTAAGCCCGTAGTTTCAATGACTAGGTGGTCAAATTTATCGCGACGCTTCATTAAATTACCGATAATCCGCATCAAATCGCCGCGCACGGTACAGCAAATACAGCCATTGTTCATTTCAAAAATTTCTTCATCGGTATCGATAACCAACTGATTATCAATACCCACTTCCCCAAACTCATTTACTATCACCGCTACCTTCTTACCATGTTCGTGAGTAAGAATCCGATTTAAAAGAGTTGTTTTTCCCGCTCCTAAATACCCAGTTAAAACTGTTACTGGTACTATACTTGTTGCTGTATTAACCATATTATTCTCAGATGCTTCAGACACAAATAATATACAAAAAAAATTCGGCGTTGTTGCTGATTATGTATAAATTCTTTTTAATTACATAACCAAAATTGATACGGCTCTATCCCAACCCCTTTATTTTTTTCTTTTAATAAATAGTCAATTATTCGCGAGTAACATCAGTACAAATTCAAAAAATATTCCTTTTTTCTTCTTTATATAGCGTATTTCATAGAGCCACCGGTAGATTTGGACGGGCAGGGATGCTCCGCAGTCGCTCATGGGGGAAACCCCCTTTCTGCGCGCTGCTCTCCGTACCACAAGAGTTTTAAA
>DESS01000005.1 GCA_002361335.1 Richelia sp. UBA3308 | reverse complement strand
TTCCTAAGAGGTAGGGCATGGGGCATTAAGAATTAAGAATTGGGCATGGGGCATGGGGCATGGGGCATTGGTGATAAGTAATCACTAATCACTAATAACTAATAACTAACAACTAATCACTAATAACTATCAACTAACCATGAATAAAGTAAAAATTGGGATGATGAGCAGCTATAGCGCTATAGATCAAAGAGCCGATTGGCTGTGGCAACAAACACCTCACAATTTTGGTGTTTGGGATAATATTCAACTGATTGCAAGCCATCCCAAACCAGATTTTTTGTTGATGTATAACTATACAAGTTTCCCCAAATCACCACAAAAGCATATATTATTTTGGAAATATAGAAAAGCCCAAGCTAAATACGAACAGGAACAACAACTATTTCAAGAAAAACTACGAGGAATACCAAAAGAAAGGGTAATTTATCTGTTACGAGAACCGCCTTTAGATGAAGTTGTTGAATTAAATAAAAGCTTTTATAAAATAGCTCAAAATTACTGTAGTTACGTTTCCGGACCAGATGATTATGCACCACAACCCAATTATATGCCAGCAATTTGGTATTATTCTAATTCCTTTCGCGAGTTAAATGAAATGCCACCACCAGCAAAAGATAAACCTTTGAGTTGGGTAACATCTGGTATCAACCGCACCGAAAATCATCGCAAGCGTTTAGCATTTTTAAAAATGTTGCGAGATAATCAATTAGAACTTGATTTATACGGACGTGATTTACCAAATTGGGCGCGAGGAAGTGGACAACTTAGTAATAAATGGTATGGTATGGCTCCTTATTATTACAATTTATCAGTTGAAAACTATGCTGAAAATGATTGGTATGTCAGTGAAAAGCTTTGGGATGCTCTACTCGCTTGGTGTTTACCAATTTATTATGGTGGTTCCGCTGCCGATAAATTATTACCTCCAGGTAGCTTTTTAAGATTACCAAGTATGGATGAAAAAGGATTCGCTTACATCAAAGAAGTCACATCCACACCAGATGCTTGGTATGAAGCTAAAGACGCGATCGCTGAAGCCAGACAAATTATTTTGCACAAGCTTAATTTAATCTCATGGCTCTCTAATTATGTCAAAAATTGTGACTAAATACTTTTAATTACCTCGAATTCAATGTTTTTTTAAAATTTCCCATAGGAATTTACAGCACCGGAAGCATCATTAGATAAACAAATTTCTATTGTTACCTATTACTTCTTATCTTTAACCTTTAACATGCAGCCCTTTAACCAGTATTTCCGATAATTTTATGGAGGCTTTAATGACTGAAGGTATTTACATTCTTGCCAATGATATTGTTTACGATCAACTGGTAGCTTTACTTAATTCTATTGAAGTCAATGCCGGTGATAAATATCCTGTTTCTATTATTCCCTATGATGACAATTTAGAACTAGTACGAGAAGAAATAAAACATAGAAGCAATGTAGAAATATTTACAGATGCTTCTGCAATTAAACTTTGGGAAGACTTTTCTGCTCAAATTTGGCAAGCACATCCAGATGCTTTTAAAATTTGGCAAGAAAAGGGTATTTCTGGAGTTCATCGTTTGGGAATGCATCGGAGATTTTGCGGTTTCGATGGTGTGTTTGATAAATTTATCTATTTAGATGCTGATATTTTAATACTCAATTCACTAAATTATATATTTGAGCAGCTAAATCAAAATGATTTTGTAGTTTATGATTTCCAGTATAAAGATTTGAGCCATGTATATAATTTTAATTCCGATAAACTATTAAATATTTTTTCACAATCTCGCCTGGATAAGGAAATTTTTTGTGCTGGTTTTTACGCTGCAAATAAAGGTTTATTTGATGATGATAGACGAAAATATTTATTATCAAAATTGCAAGCCGGAGAAGCTGAAATTTTATATAAGAATGCTCCCGATCAAACTATTCTTAACTACATGGTAATGCGAACTGAAATTTCTAGCTATAATTTTGCTCTTGATTTACCCGAAAATCAAATAACCGGATGTTGCGTTACCTCACCCCATTTTGACGAACGCAATAATTTAGTATATGACAAAGGAAAGCGCTTAACTTATCTACACTATATTGGTTTATCCTCTAAAATATTTAGCGCCCTTTGCAATGGAGAAAATATAGACTTTCCTTACCGGGAAACCTTCCTACATTATCGCTATCTCCACCAACCAGATAAGCGACCAAAATTTACCACCAAACCAAAAGCTTACGACGCACCGCCAAGTCTAACTAAACGAGTTTTAAGAAAATTAGGAATAAAAGTTGGAGCATAACCATGACTAAAGGAATTTATATCATTGCTAATGATAAGGTAACCGATCATGCCATCGCTTTACTTAATAGCATTCGCCTCCACGATCGAGATACCCCCATTGTGATGATTCCCTATGATGAAAATTATCACAATATCGCCGCAACTCTCGATCAATATTATGGAGTCAAAATCTACGAGGATTTAGAATTTATTGACCGTTTATCAAACAAATTATACGAAACCTTTGGTGGTAAATTCTTCGCTCGTCCCAATCAATTCCGCAAACAAGCTTGTTGGTTTGGTCCTTTTGATGAATTTTTGTATATTGATACAGATATTGTCGTTTTTGAAAAAATTATTGATAATCTCAATTACTTACAAAATACAGACTTTATTTGCTGCGATTATCAACATCTTGGTGGATTAAGAAATGTATTTAGTCCTAAAGTTTTAGAGGAAAATATATTTACTGAAAACGAAATTCAAGACATATTCAATGGCGGTTTTTGGGGTTCCAAAAAAAACCTCATATCCGAACAGGATTTGTACGATACCTTCGCAGAATGTGCAGCACATCCAGAATACTTTGATTTCTCTGAAAAAACTTCCGACCAACCTATTATTAATTATATGCTGCTCAAGCGGATTCCTCACCGCTTCAATATAGTTCGTAGAGAAGGAAAAGCACCGGGAAGTTGGGGAGGAAGTTCTCACTTTTTACATGAAGGACATAAGTTAATTGACCCAAAAGTCAATCAACCTTTACAATACCTCCATTGGGCTGGTATTCGTATTCAACCAGGTTGTCCTTATTGGGAGATTTGGGAACATTATCGCAACTTGAATCCACAATTACCCCCACCAATTTTTCCCGAAAAACCCAAACAAACTTCCTGGCAGAAAACTGTGAATGAAATTAAAAGTTTTTTACGTTCTTTCAAAAAGTAAAATAATTAATAATTCGTAATTTGTAATTCGTAATTCGTAATTAATTTCCATAAATAAATAATGGTGCTTTGACGGAGCATTTAAAATTAATTTACATAAATAAATAATGGTGCTTTAAACCTCAATTACGAATTACTTATTACTTATTACTTATTGCTTATTACTTATTACTTATTACTTATTAATTTGGTAGATTCCCACGGGCCGCGCCCATACAAGATTTCTAAGATCAGGATTAGTATTTTTTATGCCAGGATTAGTTGGATTTGCAGGTGGTAATGATTGGAATAATTGCTCTGCTATTTTAGCGGCAATGCAGGAAGCGATTACCCATCGTTCGTTTTACGTCATGGATCAATTATTTGCACACAACAGGTTTTGGGCAACGCGATCGCGCTCAAGTCAACAACAGCCAGAACCACAACCCCTACAAGGCAATTCCTGCTTCCTGTGGTTTGATGGAGAATTATACAACCGTCAAGACTGTCCCATTGCACCAGATGGTCGGCGAGCTGGTTCTGAAGTTACAAGTGATACACAGTGGCTACTTGCAGCTTACGAATACCATCGGCAAACTGACCAACCTTGGCGTTTTTTACATCCCCTTGACGGTCAATTTCATGCGGTTCTCTACGATAGCCGATCGCGTCAAGTGCATTTAATTAGCGATCGTTATGGAGTTCGTCCCCTGCATTGGACTATTTGGCAAAATACATTGGTTTGGGTATCGGAAATCAAGGCATTGTTAGCTTTACCAGGCTATCAACCCAAACTCAACCGGGAAACCATTGAGGACTTTCTCGGGATTCGTTATCCCCTTGGCGATCGCAGTTGGTTTGAGGGAGTTGAACGTTTATCTAGCGCTACAGTTTTAACATGGGATGAAGACACATCAACCTTGCAAACCCATCGCTATTGGTGTTGGGAATCGGTTTCTATTTATGAAAAACTTCCCGATCGTCGGGAAATTGTAGAAGAACTTGGACGTTTATTTATAGCTGCTGTCGAGCGTCGTTGTCATCCAGGAGAGCGATTGGGTATTCCTTTGAGCGGTGGACTAGATTCTCGCTCCCTCTTGGCTGCGACTGTGAATACAACAAATAATCCTCTTACAACAGTTACCTATGGTCAAGTGAACTGCGATGATGTTACAATTGCCCCGCAAGTTGCCCACATGGCAAATGTTGCACATCATTGGATAGAGATGAATTCTCAGAATTGGCTAGCTCGACGCATCACTTATTTATGGGAAATGGATTCTCCAGCTAGTATCATTCATCTTCAATTTAGTTCCCTTATGACTTGGGTCAGCAAGAATCGGCTTTTTGATATCGTATTTCATGGTGATTGTGCTGGTCGCTTTGATGGTAGACAATTCTTTCCACCAGAAGATTTTGATAAATATCTGTGTCGTCAGTTAAACCTTGATGGTTTTGCACGCTCCCAAGAACATCATCAAGCAGTTCGCGATCGTGCTCATGCTTATTTCCAAAGTTTGGGGTCGTCTTGTTACAAATTGGGACTTGATAGTCGGACTAGGTCTTTTATTTCAAAAGATTGGCGAATGGGTACTATCGAAGGAATCAACGTTCGTATTCCCTGGATGGATAATCAGCTTCAAGAATATTGGTACGCTCTTTATTCTACGGGAGAGGATTTAAGTGGCTTATATTACTTAATGTTACTCAATCGATTCCCCAAGCTGTTTAAAGAATTACCGTGGCAAAAAATTGGTAAACCCATTTCTGAAGTTGTTGTACCCCTTAGCTGGCAAGGAAATTTGATCAATTTACAACGTAAAATATGGTCAAAAGTTGAACTTAAACTGAATCGAAGTAAATCTGCATCCAAATCTAGTAATTCTTCAGAAAATTCAAATATTTTACGTGAATTTACTGATTATAATGGCTGGCTTCGTCAACAACCAGCTCATTCCTTAATTACCCGTCTTTTAAATGCACCCGATGCTCTTTATCCAGAGTTTTGCGATCGACAAATAACACTCCAAGATTGGGAAAACCACCAGAATGGTCAAGATTTGTGCGATCGCATCGGCACAATATTTACCTTAGAACTGTGGATGCAGCAACTTTTCAATGGTCGGTATCGCAACGGAATTGATCAGCCAATAGAAGCCGTATTCTAGTGATTTTTTTGATTTTATAGTAATAATTATAGGACTTACGCAACCGGCACATTTTTCTTGTAGGGGCACGTGACACTTTGACTAATTTTCAACGTAGTAATAAGTTTTCTAGTGTCACGCACCAACAGGGTATTGTGACAATTGCGTAAATCCTGAATTAGTAATTAATAGTAATAATTAATAATTAATAATTAGTTTGTAGTTGCGCTTTAGTGCTATTTTTGTAGCGAAACCCAACTACAAACTTTAGTCTTTACAGCACCTTGCAGGTTGCAGGAGGTACAGCCTTATATATAAAAATTCTTGTGGTACGGGCATCCTTGCCCGTCTGAGTCTACCGATCAAAAGATGAAATATGCTGTAGTATTTTATAGGAATCCGATTTGATTTTTTTTCCGTAGCATGTCCCCAGGACAAAAAACTCAGTATGCCTTAATCTTCTAGAATTCTCTTGCAAGACAGCAAGACAGCCTACATACATAAATAATTTCAGTAATAAAACAGGATTCCTATATATACTCATTTTATCGATAATAAAAATTATAATCCCTCAACATCGCAGTAACTTTCAGCCGCATCGAATGATACAAATATTCAACAGACTTATTTATTTTTTTAACTATCTTTTTGAAAATAGAATTGTCAGGATTTTCGATTTTATTCTGAGTTTGAAAATATTCTAATTTATCCTTTGAACTCCCTTGCCCTTTAGCAATTCTAATTTTTTATACTCTGTCATCAAAGAAATCAACCCCTTCCATGACATCATGTCTGACTTCAAAATTGGCTTTAGTTGCTGCTAAACCCATTGCATAAGCTGGATGCTTGTGGAGTCCATTGACTTCAGCATAAAGCGAAATCTTTTCCCAATGTTTGAGAAACTCCTCTTCTTTACCTGCATCCCTAGTTACAACAAATAAAAACTCATTAATCCAAGTTACTTTTTCTGTTTCTATATCCACATCCATTTTTTTCGCCATTTTATTAAAAACTTCAAATCTTTTCACTGCTTTTACCGGAGGTGGATTGGTTTTATTCATCATTTCTTGAAAATGCTTTGTCATGCTGGTGCAACTTCTAGCTGTGATTCCCCCAAGCCATTCCCGCTCGGGTATAGGGGCACAGATTCGCACGTCAGAATCTATGTACATGCAGGATTTGAACATTGATAGTGCTTTTTGAATGGCAAATCTCCGTTCGTGATAATATAAAACTCCTTGTCTTTTGTGTCCAAAAACTAGAACGTTACTGTAGTTTTCAAACTCTTGGGGTTTATCAGTGTAAATTATAAAAGGAATTTCCGGAGCGTATTTTGCTAAATCGACTATGAGATTTTTGGCTAATGAGCGATAGGTTTTACCAGCTACATAGGTACAAATACAAAAATCTTTTTGCTGTAAATTCATATAGTTAGTTTTTTTATTTTTCTATAAATTGCCTTTCAGATATTGGTAGAAACATCTCTAGAATTTTTCAAGCATTTTGCTACAGCAAATTTTATCTTAATTAGGTACATTCTCACGGGCAGGGATGCCCGTACCACAAGACTTTCAGTAAGTTTTTCTGTACCTCATTTACTTGCAAAATGCTGTATATAGGATTACTATTTTAATTTTGACAAAACTCAACAAATTTTCTGTTCCAAGCCTGTTTCCTGTTCCCTAACCTCTAAAATTTATTCAAAAATCAAAACGGATTCCTATATTAACAAAACCCCAGCTTTCTGCCTTAATTAAATACTCCCTCTTCTTAATTAATTTGGGAATAATTGTAATTATTTACTATTAAGTTTGCCATGATATATATACAATTCGACTACTGTATTTATACTTATTTTAAATATTCCCGCTTCTCAAGCCATAAAAAAAACTATCCGCCGTTTGCTAATTGCTCACTAACGAATAGTTAATTTCCCTGCCGATTTATTTTTACTTACTATTAACTCAAAGAATCCAAATCTAAAGATTGTAATCCTCGGCTTTCAGCATAAGTTATCATACTTCCCAATTGAAACCCAGTTAAAATACAAGTTAAAAGAGTAATTGGTATACCAACTGCATAAGCTAGCCAATTTGGAAACCCAAAAATTTCTAAACCCGAACACAGGAATAAACCAGTACCGACTGTAATACCAATAAATGGTACTATTAATTGTTTGTTCGAGAAACGAGGAGCAGAATCTTGAGCACCATTTTTCTGCCATTTTTCTGCAATAACTTTCAAGGTTCCTGCTAATGCTGCACCGGAAGTTATAGCAATAAAAAATCCGATAATTAATACTAAATATGGCGGATCTGTCGGGTAATAGTACATGAAAACTCCTAATTTATATGCTGGTTACTAACGGTTTTTTACTGAATTTGAAGTTGGAAATGCAGGTAATATTGCTGCTACCCTCTCTCTAGAAAACTGAGTCAAAACTCCAAGGGCTGCATCTAATAAGCGAGTTGGATTTAAATCATCTTTGACTAAATTCCACAAACGCTGCACCTCTTGGGCGTGTAAGCGATCATCTTCAGTCAGTGCAATTACCAACTGTTGTTGAAGAAATTTTCCTTCATCACTCAGTAAATACTGCAATCCCATTTGTGCTGTTGGTAACACATCAAAACTGTTGTCACTACGGGCGATCGCAATCATATTTTCCAATCGCTCCCATTGGAATTTACCATCTTTGAACAGCACGTTGAGCAATCTTCGCCGCAGTTGGGGTGATTCACCCCTTAGCAATCGCCGTGCTACATAAGGATAGGCCACTTCCACAATTTTGAAATTGGAATTGAGGGACAAGGCTATTCCCTCTTGAGTCACCAAGGAACGAATAATTAAAGCAAATTTAGCGGGGACTCGGAAAGGAAAATCATACATGAGTTTGGAAAACTCATCGGTTATTGTCTTAAAGTTGAAGTCACCGACATTTTGATTAATTGCATTATCCAGCAAAGCTTCCAAAGCCGGTACAATCGGACGAATATCTGTATCTGGCGTTAGAAAACCTAGCTTTACATAGTCTTGGGCTAGATCGGTATAATCTTTATTAATCAGATGAACTACCGCATCTACAAGAGTTTCTTTTGTAGTTTCATCTAACTGATCCATCATACCAAAATCGATGTAGCCCATTCTACCATCTGGCATGGCAAATAAATTACCGGGATGGGGGTCAGCATGAAAGAAACCATGTTCTAACAACTGTTGTAAACCTGTAGTTACCCCAATTTTAATAATTTCTTCTGGATCTAAGCCTGCGGCAATGATTCTTTTGGTGTCGGTTAGCTTAAATCCATCTAGCCATTCTAATGTTAAAACCCGAGTTGATGTGTAACGCCAATAAATCGCTGGAACTTTGACGCTGGTATCGTTGCGAAAGTTTGTAGCGAATCTTTCTGCGTTACGACCTTCATTTAAATAGTCAATTTCTTCAAATAATTTAGTACCAAACTCATCTACTATTAATGTCAGATCGTGTCCCAAATTTAAAGGCAACCAAGGAGACAACCAACCAGCAGCCCAGCGCATTAAGTATAAATCTAGGGAAAGAATCGGACGTAAATTCGGCCGCTGTACCTTTACAGCTACTTCTTCACCCGTATGCAGACGACCTCGGTATACTTGACCTAAACTCGCAGCAGCAACCGGAGCAGGGGAAAGTTCCCTAAATATTTCTTTGATTGAATGACCTAATTCATTTTCAATCAGTTTGACAGCAATGGCGTTGTCAAAGGCTGGTAATTGGTCTTGTAATTTTACCAGTTCGTCTAAAAAATCTTTGCGTACCAAATCCGGACGCGTTGATAATGCTTGACCAACTTTAATAAATGTCGGACCTAAACCCACGAGTAGTTTTCGTAGTTCAACCGCTCGTTTCAACTTATTGCGTTCTGTTACTCCCTGCCATTCATCTAGCTTTAAACCCAGAATAAACCAAATAAAATTCCAGACGATTGTAATTGTACGTCCCCAAGCTAGCCAAGGACGCAACCCATAGTAACGCGCTATTTGCCGCGCATCGTATTTACGATTACTTTGTGTGAGGGTTTGCCAATTCACTCCCAAATTACCTCTTTAACCTATGACTGTTGAAATCAGAATCAATTTTTAAAAGCCTTTAAGGGCACCCTTTACTTGAACAAACTTTTTTATGTTGTTTTCCTGTTAAGCTTTGCACTTTTTTGCCAAACTTCATTAAAAGTTACTTTTTATCTTTTATTATTTTATATTACTACATAAAAGTATAAATACTTAATTAACTAATCAAGAAAGTAGTTACTCTCAATAATGCTTAAGTATATTTATATAATTTAATGTTGCGAATGATATCTTACGGTACATAAATAAAACAGCATTTTTTTTGTACAACTACTTATAGACAAGTTAAAACACTATTAGTAAAGAGAAGTATATTCGTTGACTTGATAATTATCTGTTACAAATCAAGCTTTGATCGATTGGGCAAATGCATAATGTTAACAATAGTCTTGTCAGAATATTGACGGGAGGCTGTCTAGCATTGAGATTGCACCCTTACTGAATTAGTCCTCTAAAGTTGAGCTTCAAAGCAGTAAGGGAGCGTCTACAAGAGTTTCAGTGCTGTTGCTACTTTAGAAAGTAACCACAATCTATCTATTGATTCTTCGTCTGTAGTAAAGCATCTTTCTTCAACAATTATCTATTCTCACATCTTCGATCGCAAAGTAAATAAATACATATAATCTATAATTTTCCTAAACATTTTTTTAGTCAAAATTTAAGAAATCATAAGTTAATCATGCTAATTATTACTATCTAAATTTTAAATAGATAGCATTATCATAATAACCAATATGCGAACAATTAATTTATTATTTCTTAATTATTTGTGATAAAAATACAAATATTAGATAATTGTCTAGTACAGTGCGGCGGAAAATTAGATGGATTGAAAGGCATTTATTAATTGGAATATAAAATACATCAAGAGTCGGCAATAGGTTATCGATTGGTTTGAGTAAAGATGAAAAACTTTCAAATTTCCACAAGCTACTTGCGGTTGCGTATTTTGGTTGTGTTCTTAATTAGCGTAATAATGGCTCTTGCATTTGGTTGTCGGATTACTTTGAGTCAAACTCCCACCAGAGACAAATTTTTGCAGCCCTTTTTATCCACATCCATTTGGAATATGCCTATAGGTTCCGATGCCCATTATGTCAAGGCAAATATAGGTAAATCCAGACAAGCAGATGCAGATCAAGAATATTTTTTCCAGCTAAATGATAAAAATCCCTGGCGTGCAGTTTATGCTCCCGGCGCTTGGGGAGAAGGGCGGTGTACTGGGACAAAATATATGGATATTGCCCTACCTATTCCCGATGACTTAATTATTCCAGACGCGAGAAACAAGCCACTGTATACACCAAACAACGCTTCAGCCTTCTTGATGCCAGATGGTAGAACATTAGTACAACTTTCACCCTTAGCTCGTTGTGAAGAAAAAGGTTCCATATATGGTTGGCGATATCACAATGTAGATATTTATGGAGAAGGAATAGGCGGCGCACACTTTGGTTCTAGATTATCTTCCATTGGTGGTTCCATTCGTAAAGGGGAACTTATAAACAATAAACCGATTCCACACGCCTTAAAAGTAGTGATTTGGGCAGAAAAATATTTGTACTACGACGATAAAATACCCGGATATCGTTGGCCTGCAAATGGTGCCGATAGTTATGCAGCAGAGCGTTATGGTGGTACTAATCATGCTTTAGTACAAGGTTCATTACTAGCGATTCCCCCAGAAATTACTCAAAAAAGTTTAAATTTACAAACACCAGCAGGTAAAAAGTTATTTGATGCCTTGCAAAATTATGGTGCTTATGTTGTAGAAGATTCAGCCTACGACGCTCACTACTTTGCTGTAGAAAAAGGAGTTACCGAAGAGTTTCGTGAGAAATATGGGTATAACTTCAGAACTAGAAGCGGTAAATTTTACGATGATTTTATGAAGTTGTTTGAAGCTTTATATATTGTGGATAATAATAGTCCCAATAGTATTGGTGGTGGTGGAATTCCTCGTGCACCACTTGCGCCGCCTATTGGGAATTAGACGGAGAGCACGTCGAGGATGTAAGGATGCCTCATCAATCAAACTCAAAACTTTTCGGATTCCCCTAATCCACGCCACTTACTACAAAGTGTGCGTGTTCCTCCGCAACGCAGTGACTCCCTTAAAAAAAGGGGACTTCACCCCCCTTTTATAAGGGGGGAAGGGGGGATAATATACTTTTAAAACATCCTAGTACCGCTACCCTTCGGGAACCCCTACGGGGAACGCGGAAGTAAGAAGTAAGAAGTAAGAAGTAAGAAGTTTGAT
>DESS01000012.1:33167-33292 GCA_002361335.1 Richelia sp. UBA3308 | reverse complement strand
ATTTAGTAACTTGTTCAGAAAGCTTTTTTGTTGCTTTCCATTGTTAGTATCCTCCATATCTTTTGTGAATAGTTGGGTTGATTTCAGTAGTTAAAATAATGGTTTATTTTGATAATTCAGTTTAA
>DESS01000012.1:25087-33123 GCA_002361335.1 Richelia sp. UBA3308 | reverse complement strand
GTTTAATTCAGTTTAATTCAGAAAAAGATGTTGTGAATCCCCCCTTCCCCCCGATGTATTGGGGGGTTGAAGTCCTCTTTTGGGGCATTTAGGGGGATCTAAAAAGTTTTAAGCTATATTAATCATCCATCGTTACATCCTTTAAGGCTATAGAAACAAAGTCTTTGAGGATTTACCGAAAGTGCATATCGATCAATATTTCATATAACTTGACTTATGACTTGATTGAATTGTATTAACTATTAAATATTTACGCCCTGAGAAGGTTGCTAAATTTCTATGATTGATATAAGGTACAAAAACCATTCCTAATATGACCCCTCATCCCAATTCCCTCTATCAATATCAAGTCGGAGGAAGTCTACCTCCTGATTCCCCTACCTACGTTGTACGTGAAGCTGATAATCAACTTTACAATGCTTTGTTAGCTAGAGAATACTGTTATGTTCTCAATTCCAGACAAATGGGAAAATCTAGCTTGCGGATACAGACTATGTCTAAGCTAGAAGCTCAAGGTATTGTCTGTGGGGAGATTGAATTGAGTGGAATTGGTTCTCAAGAAATTACGCCCATTCAATGGTATGGCGGTATAATTCAAGAATTCATTAGTGGTTTTGGGTTAAAAGTAAATCGACGGAGTTGGTTGCAACAACTTGATGATTTATCCCCGGTGCAACGTTTGGGTGTATTTATTGAAAAGGTTTTATTAGGGCAAATTAGTCAAAATATTGTCATTTTTATCGATGAAATTGATAGCATTCTCAGTTTAAATTTCCCAACTGACGAATTTCTGGCTCTGATCCGCAATTGTTATGATAAACGAGCAACCAAGCCAGAATATAGAAGACTTACTTTTGCATTATTGGGTGTAGCCACACCTTCAGATTTGATTCAACACAAATATGCTACCCCCTTTAATATTGGTCGAGCAATTGAGTTAAAGGGTTTTCAGATACATGAAAGTGATGCTTTAGCACAAGGATTAGTTGGAAAAGTTAACAATCCTTATATAGTATTAAAAGAAATATTGCATTGGACAGGGGGACAACCGTTTCTAACTCAGAAACTTTGTAGTTTAGTCCAAAATTGTCAAGTAGCTATTCCTGTTGGTGGAGAGACTCAATGGGTAAAGCAGTTAGTACATAATGATATCGTCTCAGATTGGGAATCTCAGGATCAGCCAGAACATTTAAGGACAATTCGCGATCGCCTTCTTAGAAACATCTCTTCTCAAACATTGCTCAAGCTCTACAGACAGGTACTCAGCAGGGGAAAAATTACAGCTAAAAACCAAAAGGAACATTTGCAATTGCGGCTTTCTGGGTTGGTAAGTCAGCAGCGAGGTAGTTTAGTTGTCAAAAACCGAATTTATGCCACTGTGTTTAATCGGCATTGGGTTGAACAACATCTCTACAATTCCACCGATCTTATTTTACTACCACTGCGGACTGTTATCTTCACAAGTTTAGCGATCGCCAGTTTGGTGATTGGTGTCCGTTCTCTGGGATTATTACAACCATGGGAACTTAATGCTTTCGATCATCTAATGGGACTTAGACCATTAGAAGGAGCCGACAAAAGACTTTTATTAGTTACTATTACCGAAGAAGATGTACAATCGCAACCGCCAGAAGAAAGAGAAGGCTCATCCTTATCGGACCATTCTCTAACTCAATTATTGACAAAATTAGAAAAATATGGGGCGCGAGTCATTGGTTTAGATATTTATCGCGAGCGTCGAGTAAAAGCAGAGTATCGGAAATTAGCGCTGATGATACAAAACAGCGATAAATTATTTTTTATTTGTAAATACGGTAGCGCTAGGGTTTCACCTCCTCCAGAAGTTCCCCCACAACGGCAAGGATTTAACAACGTTTTATTAGACTCCGATCAAGTTATTCGCCGTCATCTTTTAGCTGTAAGTGATGCATCTCCCTGTGAAAGTCAATATGCTTTAAGTTGGCAATTAGCAACTCGTTACTTGGCTGATAAGGGAATTCAAGTTGAATTTACGGATAAGTACTTAAAGTTAGGTAATACTGTATTCAAAACTTTAGAAAAAAATACAGGTGGCTACCACAATATTAATGCTAGCGGACACCAAGTATTATTGAATTACAGAGCTACTAAGGAAATTGCTGAGAAGTTGACCTTGCAACAAATTCTCAATAATCAATTTGATACCGATTTAGTCAAAAATCGTATAGTTTTAATTGGTACAGTAGCTCAGAGTTATGGTGACCATCGTTGGCTTACTCCCTATAGTAAGGGATGGTCGGTAAAAACAATGACTGGTGTAGAAAATCAGGCATACATGGTGAGTGATATTCTCAGTGCAGTGTTAGATAATCGACCTTTGATTTGGTCATTATCACAATCAGGTGAAATAATCTGGATTAGCAGTTGGTCTATTGTCGTCGGTTTGCTAATTTGGTTTTTGCAATATGTAGAGCCCAAGCAAAATGGTGTATCGTCACAGAAGATTATACTGGGTGGAGGTACCGTTTTGGGTATTTTATATGGTAGCTGTTGGTTATTACTAGTGGTAAAAGCAGCTTGGTTGCCGCTACTTCCTTCTGTTCTTGTGTTAGTAGGTACTGTTGGTAGTTTGGTCGTTTTATATCGGAATTTGGTTTGATTTTTGAGCCACTCCCAGGGCTTTAGACGCGCTCGTTTCAGGCATCTACCCTAGCTTTTCGTCCTTTATCAAGTGCCCACTATGATAAATCGAGGGGCCCAATCCCAAGTGGAAAAAATTTTTTTCTTTCCAAGGATAAATCCGGGTTTATTTTTTGGTCAAATTTTAATGCATAATCAATACTCCAATTAGTATTGGACTTTGGAGAAAAAGGTTTGTTCGCGAGTATCACTGGGGAAGGAATTACCCGGAACTGATTTTTCCCTATTTTTCCGTATTTTGTTTGTAAGCACTTGTTTTTAATACCTGATTTTATCCCATTGTGACTTTCTTTAATCCATAACAAAATAACGTATATCAAAGAGTTACATAAACCTTGATTTGTACACAGCTTGATAAAAAAGTTATTCACAACAGGAGTAAATCATAATGTTATTAGTTAAAAATGTAATCGAAGGTCATAAAGCGAGCAATATATTAATAGGAAATAATATGCCTCAATGGGAGCATCAAAGTTGCTAATTCCTATAATTACTTAAATGATTTTATTTAAATTATTAATGGGAATGAGATAAATCTAAAAAAAAAATAAATTTAGCGTAAAAATCACCGTAAAAATCCCAAGTTAAATATCGGTTATTATTCACAATAATTTTTTTTTAAATTATTGGAATTTGTATAAGTCAGATTGTTTTGAATAAAAGAGCCACGGATGAAAAGAACAGAAAAACTTAAAGGGATAAATCTAAATGAATTTAAAGAAGTTAAATTTACGACAATTTTCACTCAAAAGTACATTATTCATTATTGTGAGTCTTGGAAGTCTGATTAACTACCCCATGCTTGCAATTGCTCAGTCTAATCATCCTATTCGTAAACTTGCTCCAGAAATAGAAATTCGGTTTAATTCTTCTCAAAAAAAACCCCCCGACAGAGGTACTCCTCCCACAAATGAGGGAACGGGAAGCCGAGGGGATTGTCTTTACAAACCGAAATTACCGCCACTGACTCGTTTGGTAGGTAGTCGTGACTCAAAATTAACTATTAAGGAACGTCCAAGTTTCTGGATATATACTCCCTATACCCGTCAAGATGCCCCTTTCGGTGAATTTTCTTTGCAAGATGGAGATAACGAACTGTATCGAACTCGTTTTGAGTTACCTATAAAACCAGGAATTGTCAGTATTAATTTACCACCAACAGTTTCATCTTTAAAGGTGAATAAATCATACCGTTGGTATATTGACATAGAATGTTCTAATTTAGAAAAATCTCACGAGACATCAACTCCCGCATCGCTTACAGGAAGAGTGAAAAGAATTAGATTATCTCCCGAAATTGTAAATAAATTAAATACTGCGACAACACCCTTAGAACGGATTAAAATTTATGCCGAACATGGTATTGTGTACGAAACTTTAACAGAATTAGCTGCATTAAGGCTGAATCATCCCCAAAATTCTACTTTTAAGAAAGTCTGGGTTGAGCTATTAAGCCAGCCAGAAATTGGCTTAGAAAAAATTGCTGAAGAACCAATTGTGGGAAAAGTTTAGTTAGAGGATGTTTTTAAAGTATCCGGCGCTTTATTACCGCTAATAAACAGGCAAAGTCTAGATGGTGAGTGAATTAATAAATTTTAAACCTGTGCAGATTGTAGGGTGTGTTAGATGCACTTTGGAACATCTGTTAAAACATATAATCTTAATACATAAGCACGCACCAAGAGTTATTGGTGCGTTACCGCAAATCTTCAGCTATTATTTTTCCCATGGAATCCTAATTCCGTACTACACCCGGACTTAAAATTATTTTATAAACACCCTCTAAGAAAGTAATAATTACATTTGATTAAGATATTTTTGCTTTTACAGATAAGCAGCACTTTGTAGATAAATGAGGTACAAATTAATATATTAAAACTCTTTTGGGATAGGCATCCCTGCCCGTCCGAATCAATTTTATCCGTCATCAAATATGCTGTAAATATAATTATTTATAATTCAGGCAGGGCGGCCCCATAAATAATGCTGCTTTAACTCCGCAAGCTTATAATATTTTCCATAAATAAATAAATAATGGTGCTTTAAACCTCAATTAGTAATTCATAATTACTAATTATGAATTACTAATTATGAATTAATTTGGTAAATACATCAATGTTTGACCTTAATTTTATAACCAATTCCCAACTAAAATAAAAGGTGCCCAATAATAAGGACGATTGTAGTCTGTATCTGGATACTCTTTCAAAAAAGCAAGCTGAACATTTCGTAATGCTTCGGCTTTACTAATTTGGGAATTATCAAACTGTTGGTATAACTTAATCATAAATTCAGCAGTAGAAGCATCATTAACCTGCCAAAGACTAGCTAAGGTACTTCTTGCACCTGCACGAATCGCTATTCCTGCTAATCCTAAAGCGGCTCTTTTATCACCAGTGGCTGTTTCGCAAGCACTTAGAACTAATAACTCAATCGGACTTATGATATTTTGGTCTTTTACCCGCACTAAAGTATCAAAATCTTTGACTTTGATCGGTTTATTCCAATCTAAGATAAAAGTATTTTCGGGATTAGAACTAAATTTACCGTGAGTGGCGATGTGAAGGACGTTAAATTTTAGTTTCTCAATTTTTTTTTGGAGGTTTTCCTGAAGAAAGTCTTTATTTTCCAACTTTTGAACGCGGTTTACTTGTTTGCTAATTCCCAATAATTCATCATCTACATTTTCTAAGGGAGATAAGCCATTTTTTTCAAAACTAGGAGCATTAGTTGCTCCAGCAATTAAGCCATTTAGTTGTTTGTTTAATAAAGGTTTGGGAGCTAATAATTGTAAACCAGGAGTAACAGAAATAGCATACCTTTCGATTAAATAATTTTCTCCATCGTATAATACAGATACAGGAATATTTTGTAAGGAACCATCTAATACAAACACCAAAGTTTTAATTTGGCTTTGATTTCTGTCAATTGACTTTTCTAATTCAGCTTCAAAAGGTTTAATTAACCAATCATAAAGTTGTTTTGATGATGTTTTAATTTTATTCAATGGTGTGCTACTTTTTCTCAAGGATTGTCGCAATTCTGTGACAATTTCATCAACTTGATTTATCGGTAGATTTTGATTTGTAAAATGACTTAGATCGTCTACACCGGGTAATTTAACTATTACTTCCAAGCGATTTTTTAAGATAATCGGATATAAAACTGCTGTATTTGAATCTAAATTATCAATATTTACTGGCTCTGGTTTAGCACAAGCATCTCCAAAGAAGTTATCTAATTCTGCTAACTGGAGTGCTTCAATTACTTCACGGGCTTTGATTAATTTTTCTTTTTCTATTTTTTCTGTATCAGATTCAGTATAACGTAACAATAAATCAACTAATTCTCTGTATACAGGTTCTACTTTTTCTCGGAAAGAAAACTGAACTTCTGGATTAAGAGAAACCAAATCACCGCGTAATTCTTTAAGGATGTCAAAGGCATGACTATAATAATTAATTGCTTTGGGAATATCATCCTGAGTTTGGAGTATTCGTCCCATTTGCCAATTCCACTGATAAGTCATGTCTGATGCCATAATCGTTTGAGAAATCATCAAAGCAGACTGAGTAGAGGTTTTAGCCTGATTCCATTGTTGTGATTTTTCATAAAACTTACCAAGAGTCCCCAGGGCATAAGATTCTGCTCTCTTATCGTTTAAATTTTGAGCTTGATTGACAGCATTATCTAATATTTGAGTAATGTTTTGATAATTGGCAATTTGTTTATCTTGTTTATTACCTATTGCCCATTCTTTATTGCTGAATTTAATTAAATTATCCGCTAAATTCACATGAGCGTATACAGATGCACGGCTAACAGGCAATTGATTTAATAAATTATAAATTTTAGGTAGTAAAGTTTGAGCAGATTTTAATTGTAAGGTTTCTAAAAATATACTCAACTGATTTAACCATGCTTGAATCTTAGTGATAGATGAAGTAGCTGTTAGTGCTGCATTTTGATAGTAATTTAAAGCAGATTGAATATATTTCTTTTCTTCTTTGACATTTTTTAAATTTTTCGCCCTTGCCGCTTCAACTAACTTGGCATTACCTAAACTAAGCAAGATATTACCTTGTTGAGACAATTGTTGTGGAGAAGATTGCCCTCTATAATTTAATCTTTGTGCTATTGCTAAACTTTCTGATAAAATTTCTTGAGAACAGTCTAAATCATCTTTTTTCTGAGAACAATCCAAATCTCCTCTTTGTCTGAGGATATTACCAAGATTATGTAAGCCTGCTACCTTCACCCTTGAGTCTGGTTGCGATCGCAATTCTTTTTTTACGGAATTTAGTAGCTTATAACTGCGACGATAAAATCCTAAACTTTGTAAAGCCTGGGCTTGATTAATTTGACTGCCAATAATACCTTCTTTGTCTTTAGCTTCTATATAAAGTAATTCAGCGGATTGAAAATTGTCCAAGGCTGATTGAGCATTACCCATTGCCCATTGTAAACGCCCTCGACGATTTAAAACCTGAGCACGGACTCCCTTAAACTGACTATCTTGAATTTGTACCTTATCTAATAAAGACAAACTCGTATTAATTGCCGCTTCTGCTGAGTCCGTGCTACCTAATTGCTGATAAACTAAAGATATCAAATTTAGGGTTTGTACTTGTGCGAGTATATTCCCTTCGATTTCATAAATTTTTTCAGCTTGTTGTAATACCTTTAGGGCATCCGAAAACATTTGAGCATCATAAAATTGTTTGCCTCTTTGCACTAAAGTCAATATTTCTGAATAACTTGGAATTTGTTCCACTGCTGTAACTTCAGGCAGAAAATTGATACTCAAACACAAAATTAGTCCTAAAGTGGCAACTAATATAAATTTAATAAAGTGCTTCATTCTCACCTTCTTAAAATCTATAGTGGTTTTCGGTTGAGGAGCGCTTCCACAACCCTCCGCTAAGGCGTAGAATACAAAATAAATTTGTCAGAAATAACGGGCAGGGTTATCACAAGAATTTATTTTATTGAATTGAAGTGAAAACCGCTATATTTCTTTTCTTCAATCATTTATTTACGTAGTACTGCAATTCCCTGAAAAATGCAATCTATAACGATTAGTTATATCCTTGCCGCTAGCTTTGATTTTATAAAAAAATAATGAAAAAACTCTGCGCCCCTCTGCCCTCTGAGGCTGCAAATATATATAATTTCAATTTTATAAAGTATTAATATTTGCCATTCACCAAGGGATTACTTGCCCCATCGGTTTTTTCTTTTTCCCTAGCAAGGATTCTTGATATTCTTGTGCTGATGTAATATCAAGTCCGGCTAATTACTTACTATATAACTAAGACTTAAGAATGGCGGCCCTTACCAACATAAGCCTTTTACTC
>DESS01000012.1:0-25041 GCA_002361335.1 Richelia sp. UBA3308 | reverse complement strand
ACTCATTACTCGTTACTCGTTACTTGTTACTCATTGACCCCCACAGATATGATAACTGTTTAACCGGACATGATATAACTCAACAATCCCACCCCTTTTAAGGGTGGGAATCTCTCAAAATGATAACAACTATCAACTAAGTTATTTTCCCATAAAACGGCTAGCTAGTCCCATAGCATCAGAAATATCCACATCACCATCGCCGTCAGCATCGAGGAAACTGTTAAGAACAGAATTTCCACCAGATTGGGGATTTTGAGAATTAGCACCGGATTGCAAAAATTGCAGTACCAAAGGAACTAACATCGGTAACATTTGTTTACCCACAGCCACATCCAAACCAGTACGTTGGGCGATGGCTTGGGCTACCTGCTGCTGCATAACTCCAGAAAAAAGACTATTAACAGCTTGAGAATTGGGGGAAGTACCGCTAAATTGGTCTAGGATAGATTGAGCTTGTGCTTCACCTTCTGTGTCTCGCTTTTCCTGTAAAGAGGAGCGAACAAAATTACCAACAACTCCCATAGCGGATTGTACTGTAGAGGAATCCGTACCCGCATTACCGCTCAATTGCTGCACAGTATTGAGAATACCACCAATTTGGTCCATACTACCTTGGGTTTCGGGGTTGTTAACCGCACTCAAAACTTGGTCAAATAATCCCATAGCCTGATGTCTCCTAATTTATTTTTTAGATGTTCTTTCAAAAACAAATTTTTACACGTCCAACAAGCGTCTTGATATATATATAAGAAAAAAATAATCTTTAAAAACGGGAATAGGAGAAGGCATGGTTAGAAGTTATGAGTTATGAGTTATGAAGATGGGAGTTGTAGCATTATGGATTGAAAATCTTATATTTATAGCGTTGAATTAGTGGTTAGCGTTTAGTGCTTAAAAATAGAGCATAAGCCACAGGGAAAAACGTAAAAAAGGTAAATAAGCTAAATTATGATTAATAACTCCGTTTCTCCTAAGTTTCAAGAAACACGAGCCAAAACCCTTATAAATACTAGCTTTTTGATTCGCGAGTGTTTATTTCATTCATCGCGAGGGGTTTAATACTTTTGATTTATTACCTTGATATTTTTGACTTTTGACTTTCCCTTCCTTCTCCCCTTGTCTCCCCATCTCCCCATCCCCCCATCTTCTTCCCCATGCCTTCATCATCGCGCTTAGTTACCCTAATTGTCGGTTTAATCGTTATTTTGGCTCTAAGTCTGTGGCTGATAGATTCACTATCTCGCCTTTACTGGCAGTTGTCTTATTCCCCATTATTGGGTAATCTGCTGCTGTTTCTGCTGGTTATTTTGATTGGGGCTTTGATTGCAGCTTTTGTGTATTATATTTTAAAAATACAATCTGGAGAAAAGCGACGTAACAATCGCAACCGCCCTTCGGTTAAGCTTCCTGAAAAGAAAACCGAGACCGCTTCCTCGACTTTGGAAGCCGTGCGTAAACAGGTTTCTCAAATTCAAGATGAAGTTTCCCGCCAAGCTTTACTCAGTAAATCCCACGAAATTGAGGCTAATTTATCACGCGGTGAAATTCAAGTAGTAGTATTCGGTACGGGAAGTGCTGGAAAAACTTCTTTGGTGAATGCGGTTATGGGAAGAATGGTGGGTAAGGTTGATGCCCCCATGGGAACTACTACTGTAGGAGAAACTTATTGTTTGCGTCTTAAGGGGATGGAGCGCAGAATTTTAATTACTGATACGCCGGGTATTTTGGAAGCGGGGGTTGCGGGTACCGAAAGGGAACAGTTAGCACGGGAATTAGCAACAAGAGCCGATTTATTATTATTTGTAGTAGATAATGATTTACGACGCTCGGAATACGAACCTTTAAAAGCATTAGCGGAAATTGGTAAACGTTCCCTGCTAGTGTTGAATAAAACTGATTTGTATACAGAAGAAGATACCCAAGCCATTTTAGCCAAACTGCGTCAGCGAGTGCGGGGTTTTATTGCTACAAACGATGTCGTGGCGATCGCAGCTAATCCCCAGGAGGTACAGTTGGAAAATGGCGATATTTTTCGTCCGGAAGCGGAAATTGTACCATTATTACGACGGATGGCAGCCATTTTACGAGCGGAAGGTGAAGATTTAGTGGCAGATAATATTCTTCTGCAATCGATTCGTTTGGGAGAAGAAGCGCGAAAACTCATCGATGCTCAACGTCGTCGTCAAGCTAACAAAATTGTAGACCGTTTTCAGTGGATTGGTGCGGGAGTCGTTTCGGTAACTCCTTTACCAATGGTGGATTTACTCGCAACTGCTGCGGTGAATGCTCAAATGGTGGTAGAAATTGGACGGGTTTACGGTTGTGAATTAAATATGGAAAGAGGAAGAGAATTAGCACTTTCTCTAGCGAAAACCCTAGCCAGTTTGGGAATTGTCAAAGGTGCAGTACAGTTAGTTTCTACAGCGCTACAGTTAAATGTTGCTACCCTTGTGCTTGGTAAAGCAATTCAAGGAGTAACGGCGGCTTATTTAACTAGAATTGCCGGTAAAAGCTTTATCGAATATTTCCGTCACGATCAAGATTGGGGTGATGGGGGAATGACGGAAGTTGTACAAAGGCAATTTCAGTTAAATCGTCGGGATGAGTTTGTGAAGGCATTTATAACCGATGCGATCGCAAAAGTTGTCAAGCCGTTAACTGATAGAAGAGAAGTAGTCGAAGACAATAGGGAATAGGGGATTGGGCATGGGGCATGGGGCATTGAAGCGTATATAAAAAAAATCTATCTTATCTTCTTCTGATTCAAACAAAGAAAACAACCTTATTACCACCGGTACTTTTATACTCATAAATTTTGAATAAAAAAGATTTTGAAATGGCAGAAAAAATACGTTTTGGAATAGTTGGGACTGGATTTATTGCTGGTGTAATTGCCAAAGCAATTCTCAAATCTGATTTTTGTAGCTTTGTTGGAGTTTCAAGTCGAAATGTAGAAAGAGCAAAGGAGTTTGGCAAAAATTTTGGCGATATACAAGGTTTTGGGAGTTGGCAAGATTTGATCTCATGGTCTGAGGTTGATGCTATTTATATAGCAACTCCCACTTCTGTTAAAGAAGAAATTGCTATTGCTGCAGCTTACCAGAAAAAACACGTTTTAGTTGATAAACCTTTTGCTAGCTTAGAATCACTCAAAAAAATTATAGCAGCCTGTTGTGAAAATAATGTGATGTTTATGGATGCGACTCATTTTATCCACCATCCTCGCATCCAAAAAATTAAACAAACCATTGTTGAAAAAATTGGTAAAGTTCAAGCAGTGCGAAGTGCTTTCTATTTTCCCTTGGACAATCGCACTAATATCCGCTTTAATCCAGAATTGGAACCAACTGGTGCATTAGGTGATATAGGTTGGTATAACATGCGTGCGACAGTAGAGTTTCTTGCACTTGGGAACAGTTTAAGCCAAATTGCTGCTACTGTAGATAGAGATTCCCAAACAAATGTAATCGTTAGATGTGCTGGTATGCTTACTTTTGAAGATGGTAGCACCTCTACTTGGGATGCTGGATACACATCTGGAACAGTGGCGATGAATCTCGATTTAATTGGAACTGCTGGGATTATTACTCTTGATGACTTTGTTCTTGATTGGGTTAATAGTTTTGCTTTCCAAAATCCTCAATTGAAAGCAGGTTTTTGCTTTAAAAGTGGTATGGCGACTCGTGCAGATGTTGAATTTATAGAGGTTAAAAGTGAAAAACCAGCAGAAGTCCATATGATAGATAATTTTGCTAGTGCTGTTACCAATTCTCTTACCAATTCAGTATCCAATTATATTAATTCTAGTCTTAAAACTCAGGCTTTATTAGATAGAATTTTCACAGTTGTAAATAAATAAAATTTATCGTTCATATCTCTTTCAAAAATACAATTAGGGACTTCCAGAAAATAAATTATCCTAAATACAGCATATTTCGCCGAAGGCGCGTGGTACACTTTGACGGGCTAGAAGCTCGTACCACAAGAGGAAAAGGATATGGCGGCGGTACTTCAATTAATTGCAAAGTGCTGTAAATAATCATAATCACTTTCCTAAGAATTACTCCTCTGGCCGCTCGGGGGCGATTACCGGCTAAAAATATCTCCTTGCCGTAAAAATACTTACTTGAAAAAAATACTCCTAAAGGTATAAGGCACGGGTCAAAAATAATGCCTATACTCAAAAATAGTGAAAATATTTTGTACTCAGTGCCTGATAAGGGTTTTGGGTAGAAAAGAATATAAATTAATACGTATAAATCAGTAGCTTCGACATGATTAAATAAACAAATAAATGTCCCCAAACTATTTATTCATAGGGAATTCCGGAAAATCAAGGTATCGTCCGAAAACCTTAATAAGGAGTGACTAAGTAACCAGCTGATGACCAACTATATGATTGGAAAGGTACTGCAAGAGCGTTACCAAATTGTCCAAAGCCTAGGTGCAGGGGTATTTGGACAAACATACATATCAGTGGATATAGAACATCCAAACAATCCCAAATGTGTTGTGAAACAACTAAAGGTTACAAGTTTGCAACCGAGTTTCCTGCAAGATTTGAGGTTACGTTTTCTTAGCGAGACTCATACTCTCAAACGTTTGGGACACCATAAACAAATTCCTCAGTTAATTTCTTGTTTTGAAGAAAACGAACGTTTTTATTTGGTACAAGAATTTGTTGAAGGACATTCTTTGAGTGCGGAATTACCTCTAGATAAAAATTCAGATTTTTTTTGGAGTGAAAACGCGGTTGTTTGCTTTTTAAATGATGTCTTAAGTATTTTGCAATATGTTCATTCCCAAGGTGTAATTCACTGCGATGTCAAGCCAGAAAATTTAATTAGACGTACAAGAGATAACAAATTAGTATTAATTGATTTCGGTTCCATCCAACCAGTTGATTTTGGAACAGAAGAAGTATTACCTATTTATACAATTCCCGCTACTTCTTTAGGTTATATACCACCAGAACAATTTATTGGTAAAACACAACTCTCTTCCGATATTTATGCTTTGGGGATGATTGCTATTCAGGCATTAACAGGATTAACGCCGCTGCAATTAAAAAAACATCCATTAAATAATGAAGTATTGTGGCGTAGTAGAAATACTGCAGTTAGCGATTATCTTGCTGCTGTGATCGGTAAAATGACACGCTACAATTTTCAAGAGCGTTTTCAAACGGTAAAAGATGTATTACAAGCCTTGAAGCAAATCCCTGTGGATGCTAGCTCTCAAATTATTGATGCAGACTATACTGTTTCTTCTGACGATTATAAAAATAAAGAAGATTTAGAAAATCATCAAGTATCACAAAAAAATTCGGATTCCTTTCCTTTATTAACGGGAATGAAAGTTGGCTTAGCTGCTAACTCCATGATTATCGGATTTGGAGCTTATTCATTAATTAATCATTCTCCAGAATATTCCGAAAACGAAACTTTATTGGAAGCAAACAAGGAATATCAATCGGGGGATTTACAAGGTGCGATCGCCCTAGCGAAATCGATTCCTTCAACCAGTAATGTATATCCAGAAGCTCAAGCAACAATTGGTGAATGGCAACAGCAGTGGCAAGTGGCTGCCGAGAAATACGAAGCTGCTAAAGTGGCTTTTAAAGAAAATAGATTTACAGATGTATTTCTTCATTCTTCTCAAGTTCCCGATATTTCCTATTGGCAAACAAAAAAAAATAAATTAGTTGAGGAAGTGCGGGTTTATATTGAGAAGAAAAAAGAGGAATATCTTGCCAAAGCCTATGAAAAAGCGGCAGAAAAAGACTTCAGTAGTGCTTTACATTTCCTCCGCCAAATCCCTAAGGAATCTTCTGCTGGTGAGTTAGTACAGCAAAAGTTAGCAGAATACGAGCAAAAGCAACTTATTCGTGCAACTTACCTCTTGCAACAAGCTTACAACCAAGCAGCAGACGGTAAGTTTGATAGTGCCATCGAATTTCTCCAAAAGATTCCCAAAGGTACGCCTGCTTACGCTAAAGCTCAAGTTAAATTAATTGAGTATAACGGTAAAAAGCGCTTTATGGCTAAATTAGATAAAGCTGCGGCACCAGAAATCAAATCTGCAATCAAAACTACTAACTCATTTATTGATACTAAAACAACGACTCCCATTAAAGATTTTCAAATGGGAACTTATTTACAGGAAGTTAATATTCATTGACAGTCTCCCGGCTGCCGCAGTCATAAAAAATGTGAGAAGCACCGAAATTCCCAGATTCTATGTGGGAGAGGAAATGCGTCACGGTACTTTTAAGTACTGTGACGCATTTCCAATGGGTGAGGATACTCACGCAAGCCGTGAATAGCCCACAAAAAATGGTAAAATACATGATCTGATAAATCGCGGCAATGGGTGATAAAAGCTCAAGAATTAATGATTGGCTCGTTTGACTTTTGCTTATAAGGTTTGGCAGAAGTTTCCACACCGTTGACAACTAAACCCAATATTTGAGCCTGATGTTCCGTTAACTGCTCTAAGCTGTCACGAACGGAGTTACTGTAACTCATAGCCGGTTTAACAACGAATAATACATTGCGAATCTGAGCACTCATCAATGCTGTAGCAGTTGTAGCACTAACTGGGGCGCTATCAACTAAAACATAGTCATATTCAGCATGAGACTCGGCATCGGCTAAGGTTTGTTGAAAGTGTCCTCTTGAAACCATCTTAACTATTTTGCCGTTTTGTGGATTTGCAGGCAAGAAATCTAGATTTGCTTCTATGGAAACAAGTGCTTTTGTGCTATTAAATTCTTGACTATAACCCAAATTTTGAGTCAGCTCTGCTTTGAAAAAATCTCCATCAACTACGAGTACTCGAAAGCCTAAATCAACTAATGCTTTTGCTAATCCTAAAGTTACGGTGGTTTTACCTTCACCTTCTATTGCACTGGTAATTAAAAGACGACGGTTCTCTAAAGGTTTTAAGCTAATTGCTGAAGCTAGACGTTGGAATTTCTCCTGTTTGTTATCATCTAATTCCCATGTTATGTTTGTGCCTTTGAATTGAGGAATAGAGACAACTATCGGGAATTTCATATCTTGTAAGTCTTGAGGACTTAATAATGGATTTCGTCTTTCTAGGAGTAAGATTAAAGCGATACTGCCAATTATTCCTGCCAAAGTCCCATTCAAAATCATTAACAACTTATTGGGAGAAGTTGGCTTTTTATTAGCCCTAGGTGATTCAAATACTTCGACATTGGGATAAACATCAAAAACATCAATATTAGTTTGCTGTACTTGAGCAACTAAACCTTTATAAACACCTTCAGCTACATCAACATTACGCTGGAGTTCTGCTAATCTTTTTTGTTGAGCGGGAATAGAATTTAAATTAGTTTTGAGTTTGTTTATTTGATTTTCTATTTGTTGAGCGCGACGTTGTTGAGCAGAGGCTTCAGTTTCTGCTAAGATTAATTGTTCGATTAAACGGGCGCGTCCTTGTCCTTGAGCGCTGACTGTGGTATCAATAGAAGTACCGTTAGCAGTTTGATTAATTTGAGTTTGTATCTGACTTAATAATGCTTGCTGTTGTTGCAAAAGTTCTTGCACAACAGGATGATCGTCCGTATATTTAACGCGTTGACGAGTTAAATCCGCTTTTACTTCTGATAGCTTGCTTTTTAGAAATTGATAGTCTCTATTTTCGCCCAAACTTAAAGAACGAATCGCTTGTTCTGGGAACATTTGTAAACGAGTTGATAAAGTCGCAACACGATTTTGGTTATATTCAACTTGAGATACTGCTTCTAGTTGAGCTTTGGTTAAACCATCAATAGTAGTAACAATTGCTGTTGTTTGTGCTTGAGAATCAACTAATTGGCTAGACTGTTTAAACTCAGCTAAAGCTTGTTGTGCTAAAATCAAATTATTTTTCGCATCTTTTAATTCTTCAGCACTGAATTGCCTTTTTGATAAACGATTTTGTTGTCGGAGTTCGTTTAATCGTTGTTGAAATAAATTAATTAAATTATTTGCTCTTATTTTTGCTAGTTCTGGAGTAGAACTGGTGACATCAATCATTACAATTGGTGATTCTTCATCAACAGAAACATCAAATAGCGATTGGAAACCAGATAATTTCTTAAAATCCTCTTTTTCTGGGTCGATGCTGAGTACTTTTTCCATCAAGCTATCGCTGGTGAGAATTTTTTCCTGCATTTTTAATAGACTGTTTCCACCAGAAATATTGTAATTACTGTTTTTCAAAGAACCTAAAACACCTAAGTTAGCATCTAAATTACTATTTGTTCCAGGAGTCGTTAATTGTGTTGTTACAGTCCACAGTTGAGGAGAGCGCATGGCTATGCTAGCAGTTATAGTTATAGCTAAAACAAATATATTCCAAAGTATTACTGGCTTCCAATGTCTAATGGCGATCGCTGCTATTTTATTCATAAAATCTCACTAATAAAAGTTTAAATAATTTTAAAATTTCCCACCTTCAAGCATAAAATTTTACCTGTAAAAATGCTTGATAATTTGTTGGGACTCCATTGCCACAAATACTTATATTTTGAGCAAAAAATAAACAGCATACAAGCCCCAGGATTTATCCTTAGAAAGAAAAAAAAGTATTTTTCGACCTTTCATTCATGGGTTGGATTAGAGGTACCCCTCGATTTATCGATGGGGTAACTGATAACTGAAATGATGTTGCACTGCGAGCAGTATGAATTTACAATCTTATCATAATTTTACAAAAATATTTTCGAGTTTTGGGCTTATTCATACTTCCAATCAACAACCTCTTTTACTTTTATGCAGCGATGCATAAATTATTTATCAAAAGAATATTCAAACATTTCGATTTCCTCATGATAAACTTGCCGTATAATCTCACATGAATCTGCATCATAGTATTCACGATAATCTTTTTTTGACCTTTTCAATTTATGTGGAAGGCTAATATTAGGGATATCCAAAGATTTGCGAATATTTTCAAAATCTTCTACAAGATTTTCAAATTTACCAATATAATCAAGAGGTATTGAACCACTATAACTCTTCAGCCAATAAGTTTGGGGTTTTAAGTATCTTTTACCAGCGTATTTATAAAGAAAGTCTTTAAATGAAATTTCCCCAGTAATTTTGAGATTTTTCTGATGATATTTATTCACCATAACACTTCTATACCACGAAAATGCTCGCGCCCAAGGATTGCGTACAAAGGTAAATTTATAATATTTCTTGAATTGTTCTCTTGTCAGAGTGAAACTATTCCGGTAGTTAGTAAATTGTTGGATTTTTTTTGTATTATGTTTTAATGAAGACAATAATTCATAAATATTATCGATTGATGAGAAAGCAGCTAAAGTAAAGATAGGTTTTACAATTTGTCTAATGCTTCTGTGATCTTGACCTTCTACACCTGTATGACCGTTTAAATGCCCCAGAGCAGTTTCTATACTCGTTCCCGCACATTTTGGTATATGTATAAATATACACTTGTATTCATGAGAGATCATTTTGCTTATCCTCCGTTTGAAAAAACCTAGTTACTTTATTTCTAAATCCATTGCGGTAAACACCCAAGTGAGTAGCGGCGATACACCATTTTTAAAGTGAAAGCTGTTCCCAGTTGACTATGTTTACCCGTTGTTGTTCTATCTCTGCAAGAACAGCTCCCAACCAAATAAAAAAGAACCAAAAATAAATTGCCATCCAACTCAAATTGGTAGCATTAATTAGCAAATATAAAGCGATTAAACTGCCAAATGCACGCTGACAAATAATATTTCCTCTTACTGCTGGTTGCCAAAAACTACACAAAGTAGAAACGAGAGCGAAAATGAAGGTTAGGAAGCCGAAAATACCATGAATATAAAGCACTTGGGCATAGGAAGAAAAGGTTCCTAATGGCAGTTCAAAAGCTCCATTACCCCAAGTTACTGTTTTTTCCATAAAACCCCAGCCAATCCAAGGAGACTCTTTCCATGCATCAATAGTTGCATTGATAACATATTCTCGATCTTTTGATGAGTCAGCACGAGCACTGTTAAAAGTTGCTAGAGGTAAAGCGATAAAATCTTGTAGGCTCAAACTCAATACAGCAGCAAATAAAGAAGTTAAAGATATCACCCATAAATAAGCTTGTCGAGCTAATCCGCTACGAAAACAATATATAATAACCCAAACTAAGGGGAAACATAGCCAAGCAAGACGACTTTGAGAAATGACTAATGCGGTGAAACAACCTATTAAAGATAATTTACGTAGTTTAGTGTTTGTTTCTCCTAAGCATATGAAAAAGCACAGTAAAGCACAAACCCCTAAAATAGGAGGATCTGCTGTATACAAGTCTGTTCTAGGTAAAGGAATACCAAAAAAATTCTGGATGGCGGCAAATTTAACCTTTAAGCTAAGTTTATCTCCCGGTATTAAACGAGCTAAGGGAGGTAATATAGATTTTTGGGGACCGAAAGCAAAAAGGATGAAAAATTGAATAGTAAGAATGACTAAATAACCTGATGTCATCCAAGAAACGGCTCGTGTAATTACTGCCACCCTAATTCGGAGCCAAAAAGGCAAAGTCATACAAGCAAAGATTAAAAAGTAGCCTTTAAATAAAGTAAATAATGTCGCTGCTGTTTTAAAAGTTGGAAAGCCTATTGATTCTAAACCAAAAAGATTTGTCCAAAGAGCAGCTAAAGTCATTCCTAACCATGCCCAATTACAAATTGGTAAGGAACCTTTGATTATTTTATTCAGATCAAAACCAATTATTAGTAAAAAAGCTGCAACTAAGGGGTATAAGACAGTTTGTATTCCTAACAACCACCAAAGTGGTGTCAATACAATTGTCCAATAAATTATCCTTTCGGCAAATGATTGGTTTGCCAACTGGAATTTTGATTTAGCTATAGGTAATAGATTGGGGCTTTGTTGCATTATGACTAATCTTGATTTCCCATTATCTGGGCTAAAAATGGTTGTAATCTTATAATTCTTTCACGGTAACTCTTAACACCTAATTCTATTTCCTTACGTGCTTTTGATGGATTACCCAAAATATTTTCGATCAAAGGTAGTAATCTCGTTTTATCAAAACAATCTAACGGTATTGAATGTTGAGATTGACCAATCTCTTCCATAAACCCGCGAACTTTAGAATCGTACTCCGCAGCTACAATTGGCACACCTAACCCAGCCGATAGAATTAGTGAGTGGAGTCGCATACCAATCATTAAATCTAACGTAGAAATTAATCCTGTTAAATTTTCTAGGGATTCAAAATAACGATGAACAACAAATTTAGCTGAGTGACGGCTGTAGCCTATTAAGTTCAAAATACTGACGTAGTCGTCATCAGTAGCATGATTAGTTTCTTTTTCAGTTCGGAAGGGTAAGAAGTGAACTGTGGCTCCATACTGTTCTACTAGAAAATCTGCCACAGATGCTATTTCATGAAGCAAGTTATGATATGTATTGACATCGATAGAACGACCGCGATTGCTTAAGTGTCGCACTGAAATACCTACCTGAATTGGTTGGCTAGAAGGACGAATATGTTTAGATAAATTTTCTGGCAAAGTTTCTAGAGCTAAATCACTGATGACGTGAATAGTCTTACTTACCCCTAGTTTCTCCAACTTAGTTTTCGACTTTATATCACGAACTGTTAAGAGATCCACTTGGTTAAGAATTTTAGGGATAAATGCTTGAGTTTCTGGTCTCCAAATTTCCCCAACGCTAACTCCCATAACCATTGTACGACGACGAAGTAGTAGCGCTTTTTCTAATATGCGTAGCCAGTTAATAGCGACAGGGGATTCAACACTATCACGTAGTAAGTCCCCACCACCGAGAATAAAATATTGGCTCTGCAAAATTCTGAGAAAACGTTGAATTGAGAATTTCCTACCAAAGCGATGGATTGACTCAACTGAATAACGCTTCTTAGTGTCATCGGGATCGTTAGATAAAACTGTAAAAGATAGATCATCTTGCTCCTTTCGCAGTATGTTAATCATACCAGCAAGCATAGCTTCATCACCAAGGTTGTAGTTTCCATAGAAACCGCAGATAATAGCTCCCTTTTCTTTTGTCATATTTTCCCTTTTCATGATATCCATAATGTTTTTACCTCCTTTTTCTCGAGATAGTATGTCCTTTCTTTATGCACTCAAGTTTATTACTTAAAACTTTTACAATGCCCCATAGCTTTAATTTATGTATTATTTCCTATAATTAGCCATACTTATTGAGAATGGTTAATCTGTCAATTTATATCGTGAAGGAATACTTGTTTTAAGAAGTGGATAAAAATCTTTTTTTGATCTTTTTCCATTACTTTCACTAAAGTAAAAAATAAAATACTTGATACTTTTTACTATATTGTTCTCCTTATATTAGCTTTGTTGTATCAAAATGAGTCTTTTCACCGGCTAGCAGTGGGTAAAGCTAAACGCACCAAACCGTTTACTTTTTTAAGAAGTACTGGCTCAATTAAGAAAATAACCGCCAGATATATAACAACAGCAAACAGTATACAAATAGCTAATAATACATACACACTGATCAAGTTAGTTAAAAAGTATTTAACTCCTGATATAACAATAATGATTGCTAATGAGCCAGCTAGAGGCGCAATATACTGGCGGAAATAGACACTCAGGTCAATTTTAATTAGCTTATAAACTGCCCATAACCGCAAAAACGAAAGTAGGTAGCTGGAGATAACGTAAGCTGCTGCTACTGCAACAATGCCCCAACGAACTACTACGAAAAAAGAGATAACTTGAATTATAGTATTAATTAAACCTATTCGCAGATTCCAAGAAGGCTTACCCATTGCTGTTATTATACCTACTTTGAAGGTGAAAACTGCGTGTAAAATGCCAATCAAAGCCAAGATTTGCATTACTGGGATGCTTGGTAACCACTGCTTTCCAAATAAAACCTCTACTAACTCAGGTGTTAGCACTGCCATGCTTAGAAAGGCAGGGAAAGCAATGAAACTGGTTAACTGTGTTGCTTGGTAAAATGCTCGTCGTGCTTTTTCAGGTTCTTGTTGCAATCTTGAAAATGTGGGTGTTGCTACTTGGCTGATAATGCCAGATAGTAGTTCGGTTGCAATCAATAATAAGCGATAAGCAACAGAGTAATATCCAAGTGCAACTGGACCGAGGAAATAGCCGATTAAAAAGTCATCAGATCGACGACTAAAGAAACTTACTAAACTACCTCCCATAATGTTGATACCAAAGCTAAATAACTCTTGGAAATGTTTTTTGGAAAAATTGAAACCAGGTCGCCAATCACTAACCCACCAAAGAACTAAGACTTGAACTATAGCGTTGACTAACTGTTGGCCTACAAGACTCCATACTCCGAAACCAATAAACGCCATTGTCACACCAACTAAACCACCAGCAATTACTGCTATAAGCGACCGTATTGCTAAAGACTTAAAATTAAGTTGGCGTTCTAAAATTGCCTGTTGTATTCTACTAAAACTACTAAATACAAAGGTGAGAGATAACCAGCGAATAATTGGTGTTAATTGTGGTTGACTGAACAAACTAGCAACGAAAGAGGCGCTAAGTATGCCAAATATCGTCATCAGCAGACCAATGCCAATGTTTATCCAGAAAGCAGTATCTAAGTGTTCCGGCTCTAATTCTTGCCGCTGTACTATTGCGGTAGAAAATCCTTGATCGATAAAGATTCCAATGAAAGCTAAGAAGACACCAGCTAAAGCAATCAGACCAAAAGTATCCGGTGTTAATAGACGAGCCAGCAAAAAGAAAACAATGGAAGCAATTGCTTGACGACCCCAATTTTGGATTGCATTCCAGATTACACCTTTGATTGCCTTTTCTCGGAGATTCATTGTGAAGGGTACTCTAATAAAGTGATTCAATATTCTGCTGTATTAGTACAGCTTTCATTATTTCTATTTGGGTTTATTGGTATTAAATCACCCAATTTGGTATTAATTAATCAAAATACCAATTATTAATTTTGCCTGATTTACAGAAGTGATGTTTAACATTCATCGAAAGGTTTTATTTATATTAAAAAATATAGTTAATTATATTACCTTACTAGATTAAGCAACCTTCTGAATTTAATTATTTTACCTATTTACAATTTCTCTATATGCATCAGCAGTTTGCAGCGCCAATTTTTGAAGATCAAATTCATTAAGAACTGGTTCTTTTTCTCTTGGTATATTTAATGCTTGTGCTAATGCTGCTTCGATTTGACTAGAAACAAGATTTCCTTCATAAGTAAATACCCATTCTGAGCTAACCATTGCTTTTAAATCACCCATTGCTCCACGTAAAGGTACCAAAACAGGTCGAGCGAAAGAAAGGGATAATAAGGCAGTGCCAGAATTTAAAATCTCGCTATAAGGCAAAACAACTAAATCTGCTGCTTTAAAATAAAGTTGTGCTTTTTCCTTGGCAATAAAATTCAAATCAATTCTTAATCGAGAATCGGATTCACTTGCACGAACCAACTCTTCCTTCAAACCTGGAACTTCAGAACGACCTGCGATATATAGCAATACATCACGATCGGAAAGCTGCTGAAAGGTTTCTACAAGCTTGGGTACGTTCTTGTAATTTCTGATTCTTCCGAAAAAAAGTAAAACTTTGGCATTAGAGGTAATTCCAAGAGTAGCGCGTGCTTCTTCTTGACTGACATAATTAGGATATTCTCCTCGATAATGATTATGAGGAATAACAAATCCTGGTAGATTTTTTAAGTTGGGGAAGTATTTTTGTGCTAAGTCCATTCCCGTCTTACTTAAGCTGATGTAACCATCAATTCTTTGGGTGAACTCTTGCCAAAACCAAGGCTGTAATTTTGGATAAAGTCTTTCGTGACTTGAGAGATTATGTGTTGTCCATACAATCTTTGTTCCTCGAGCTTTAGCCCAGTCTATTTGTAGTAATAAACTTTTAATCTTAATTAATGCTTTTGCAATGTTTTTATGATTCAAAGGTATTTCTGGCCAATGTAAATGCCAAATGTCATACTTTTTGATGAGCAAGCGTGAAAAATTGTATTCATCGACCTCAACTCCCAATTCCTTGATTGAGTTATAAAGCAGATAGTTATAAGGATTTTGATCAAGATTTTTAAAAGCTGGCATTCCTAACACGTACATTGGCTTTTATACTCCTACTATATTTACCAAACATTTACAAGTATCGCGCTGATTTTTTTACTCTAACTTTTATAGGTATTAATAAACTGCTTCCGATTTCATTTTTAGAATATCATGTTTCCCCTTAAAAATATTCCGCAGCTTACCCCTGATATGTGTAGGAAATATCCACATTGCAAAACAGACACAAATATCTATTAGTTGAGGTTTACCAAATTGAAAAGCTTCTCTTAATAAAAGCCAAAGTGCTTTCCAATCACCAGCACTAGCTGCTCTTGCACTGACTTCTGCCAGAATAAAAGATGAATAAGCCCTTGGTGTTACCAAATCTCGTTTACCTCTAATCCATTCAAAAGAAAATTGCCAATTGCTACTTTTACTCAAACTCGGACGTGCTTGTTCCAAATGCCATACTGATAATACTTGCTCTACAAACTCTACTCCTACACCATCTTCAGCTATGGCTCTTAACAACCAATCCCAGTCATCGTGTCTTTTAAGAAGTGTGTTAAAAGGAACTTTCTCTAGTAATTCCTTGGTGGTAAAAATTGTTGAAGTATGGATTAATCCTTCTCCTTGAAAGCCACTATTACGAACAAATAAATATTCGCTTAAAGCTTCTGTTTCATCAGGAAGTCTGCGGGGCCAAATTGAGTCTTTTGTTGCTGTCCGAGCAATCACAAATGATGAAATAATAGGAAACTCATAATGAGAATTTGTGGCAGCCTCTAGTTGCAATTCCAACTTAGAAGATATCCATTCGTCATCATCATCTAAGAAAGCAATCCATTTCGCGATCGCTGCATTTACCCCTGTATTACGAGCCACACGACTACCTTGATTTGTCGCCAATTCTATGACTTTGAGTCGAGTATCTTCTATTTCTTTGAGCGTGTTTACAGTTTCTGCATGGGGCCCGTCTATAACCACGATAACTTCTATCTGCTCAAGAGTTTGACTCAAGGCGCTTTCAACAGCTCTTTTAACTAATTGTGGTCTTCGATAAGTGGGTATAACTACACTAACTAAAGGTTGCGACACAAATTTCTCCTAGTATACAGACAATTGAGTACTTTTAAATATTGCTACTAAATTTGATTTATCCAAGAGAACGTTTGACAGCTAATTTCCCTAATGGTGCCATACGTACCGACATTAAAGTAACCAAAGAACGCACATCTTTAGAAAAGATCGATTTATCACAAATCAAAGCTTGGTCAATAAAATCACGTGCTGTTTGCATATCACCACTCTGTAAACACAACCGCGATAAATAACGGTACATATAGGCATAAACGGTTGGCAACATAGGCTTAATCAACTCTGGTGAACGTAGAAGAGCACTTTCAATCACCATTTCCCCAGAATTCCGCATTTGTACGATATTGAAAGATAATCCGGAAGAGCGCACGCGATAGTAGACTAAAATCTGCTTTTCTCGGTAAAAACGCCATTTTCCTGTTGCAGCTATCCGCAACCAAAAATCAACATCTTCCCAACTACGTAAGCTTTCATCAAAATCCCCAACTTCATCTATCAAACAACGACGAAACATAGCATTAGAACCATGTCCGACAAAGTTTTTGCACAGCAAAGCTATCTCGGGGTTTTCATCCACTGGTTTACCACTCAAACTGATAAATGTCGATTTCCCATCATCTCGAATTGCCTGAGAAGCGCTATAAACTACGCCAACATCAGCTTCACGATACAATCTAAGTGCGTGGTTTGCTAATTTATCTTTGTGATAAACATCATCACCATCGAGCAAAGCAATATATTCACCTTGTGCATGACGAATACCGTGGTTGCGTGCTGATGATAAACCCCCATTTGATTTCTGTAATAATTTGAATCGAGAATCTCGCTGACAGAATTTTTGCACTATATCTGCTGTATCATCAGTTGAACCATCATCAACTATCAATACTTCAAAGTCTGTAAATGTTTGCTGTTCTAAAGAAATTAAAGCTTCTTTAATATATTTGCTGACATTATAAGCAGGAACAATGACGCTAACTTTCGCAATTTTAACCATAATTATTCTCCTGAGTTAGTTACCGAATATCTAAAAATTCAAGCTCTAAAAATTAGCAATTAGCTGATTTATTGAGTTATTTCTTTGTCTAAAAGATCCAAAATTTTACTGTCTTTATAGATGTCAAAATACCGAGCTAAATTCAGCAATATTTGTTCAGCGCCACCACCGAAAACGTAGAAAGATGGCAATATCGGTTAAAGATTTAGGCATAGTAAAGATTTTTTGGATATGCTCTTCATCAAGCTAAGAATCTCACCGTAATTGCGTCCGGCATCAAAACGCTTTTCGGCTATCCGACGACTAGCAGCAGCCATGGCGGTGATTTTTGCGCGATCACTTTTGAGAGTTTGCAGTGCATCGTTTAAAGCATTGGCATCACCGGGCGGTACAATTAAGCCATTAACTTTATGTTCTACTTGTTCGCACAAAGCACCTACATCAGTCGCAATAATCGGCAAACCTGCTGCCATCGCTTCCGAAGCCACTATACCAAAGGTATCTGCTTCTGTGGGAAATACGAAAACATCGGCTTGAGCATAAAGTTGCTTGAGAGGTTGGCAATTGGGAGTTAAATCGCAATGTACCCGGATATTCTCAATTCCGCTTAATTCCTGCTTTAAACTAATATCTTTGGTGACAATATCTAATATGCAATCTTGGTTTGAACTGTTACGAAAAGCTTCCAGCAGAGTATAACCACCTTTACGGGCAAAATCTCCTCCTACAAATAATAAGCGTAAGAGATTTGTGGAATGATTATCTCGATTTTGCTCATGTTTAAAATTCCACTGCTCTAAGTCTACTCCTGGTGGAATTACTGTAATTTTCTCGCCAGATATACCGTAGTCAGTAACTAAAGAATCTTTAGCCCACTCAGACCAAGTTACAATCGCGGTAGCTGCATTAAATGTACTTTTACTCAACTGGAATTTAGCACGTTCTACTAAATAGTTACCACCGACCTTATGGTTATACCCTCTAGCGACACTATCAATGTTGAGAGGCGTACCATCAGTGGAAATTATCGTTGGTATGCGATCCATTAAAGGAATAGAAAACAGCGCCAATGTCTGCGTATGCAAAAATAAAGCGTCTAGAGTTTGGGACTTCATAGCCTTCTCTATCGTCTTACGGGCACGCAGACTACTTTGCAGCGACCAGTTGTTACGAATAAGTGGCAGTTTCTCCCAAATATCATTTGTGCTTGTTGCCACGGGCATCCAAGCCGGTTGAATACTAGTATCTTTACCTGCCCAATACTTCAAATTTTTGTAGTGGGTAATATGTCCCAATACCTGTTCTACAAGAAAACCAAAATTAAACATCACTTTTTAAACTCATTGTAATTTATTAATCAGGTATATTTATTTTGCCTCTTGACTTTCGCTTCTGAACTAGGTTCAAAAAATGTTAAATTAATTCAGTTTAAGTACTTAGTGCAAAAATTCAGGCTCCAAAAATTAGCACTTAGCTGTAAATTTAGTTATTTCTTTGTCTAAAATATCCAAAATTTGACTATCTATACTGATGTCAAATTTTCTCGCAAAGTGAGCTTGACTTTCCATTATTGCATTATAATCATTGCTGGTTAAAATTTTTGGTCGTCCATTGCAAGTTTGAGAAAAATCAAAATAAAGTTTATTATCATTACATAAATTAAATTGTCTACTATTAACTAAGATTGTTTGTATGAAAGATTCATCTGATACGCATACTTCTTTGTAATATTCGATAATTTCTGGATGACTTTCACAAAAATTATACAAATATTCTACACATTTTCTAGATAAAGTTGTAAAAAAAGAACCACCATAACAAACAAAATATTGATGAAATAATGATTTTCTTCTTACACCAAACATTTCGTATGCCAAATTTATTCGGAAGAAAGGTTGCAAATAATTTATGATTTTGATTGGTAAAAGTAACTGCTTTATCCAATTTGGAACTTTTCTGAGTAAATCAATAGTTTGATATTTAAATAAATAACGACTTTTACCTTCTTGTATACTCCAATGGCTTTCTGATGAAAAAACATCAAAGTATTCCATAAAGCCATCATAATCTGTTTTTGATAAAAACAAATCAATCTCTGATATTGGCTTGATTGGATAATCTTGACCGGAAAGGTAAATTAACCAATCGTATTTAATCCGATTATTAATTAACCATTTGATAGCATTTAGATAACATTGAACTGACAAAAAATCTCCACGTCCTCCCTTACCTGAGAATACTTTGATGCCAAGCTTTTCTAAGTAGATTATATCTAAATCACAATTAGTAAAATCATGACTGATAATAATTTGATTATTAGTACTTGATTTTTGAATAGCATCAATTAAACGATAAACTTGTTCTGGATTTGTATGAGTTTGTATCAAATAAAAAAAATGCATTATTTTAATATTTCCATGATTTTCATCTATGAAAAAATCAACATTTCAAGTTAATAATTATGGCTATTTTAGAGACAGCCATAATCCTTTATCAAGTTAGCAACAACTAACATTGACTTCTCTCGTAATACCCTTTAATTACTTTAGATTACACTTAAATTAGCAACAATAAATATTAATTTATAATACAACTGAACAATATTTATAGCTGCCTTACTATATGTAATTAAAGCACAACTAACTCATCTCAACATTTTTCCTTTCCACTTTTGATGTAAATTCTACTTGCAAGCGCGATTTATTAAATATTGCCAAGGCAAGGTGTAATGCAAAAGCGGAATTTCCTAATAAATAACGAGCCGCTAAACGTTTTGGTTCCCGTAAAAGACGATAAAGCCACTCAAAGCCTGTATTCGATATCAAATCAGGACAATCAGGAACGATTCCAGCCATCCTATCGATAATTGCTCCACCAAGCATAATAGTATTTACCTTTAGGCGATCGCGATACTTATTCACCCAATATTCTTGAATTGGCATCCCCATACCTACGACCAAAATATTCGGTTTTAGCTGATTTATTTGCGCGATTAGTGCTTGATTTACTTCTGAATCTTCTTTATCAAAATATCCGTGATGTCCGGCAAAATTAATCTTCGGATACTTCATTTTCAGGTTATCAAGAGCAGTTTGTAAATATTTGGACTTACCACCCAACAAAAATACAGAAAACTCGTTTTGGTTGCAATACTCTAAGATTTTGGGCATTAATAATGTATAAGAAACCCGGTAATCTAATGGTAAATCTAACCCCATAAAACTGATTGCCTTTATTATTCCCATCCCGTCACAGTTGGCAATATCCGCACTCTGCAAAAACTCGTGATACCAAGGTAATTGCATTGATAAATTAAAGGCATTGATGTTGTAATTAGCTAAGATTATCTTCTTGTCTTCTTTACAGGCTTTCCCAACGGCTTCTACAATCGAAGATACGTTCATGCAATCAATTCGTCGTTCTAATAAATAGACGCTCAAAGCCGTGATTTTTTCTTTGTCACTATTTTGCGTATTTTCAGATTCAACCCAAACAGTATCAGAGTTCGGGTTTATCGCTTCTGGAAAAGAGTTTATCATTTGCATTTAGTTACCAATATTATGATTTAAATAACTCTAGGAAATATCATTAGGTCATTCCCAGCAAAACGAGGGTGTATGTGCAATTCTTCGGTAACACCCAAGAACCAACAGATACGCTCTCTATTTATTTACTTGCATCACTTTACTTAAGGCTATCAAACCTATAACAAACATAACCAATTAATTCTCAAGGAATCGAAATCTGGTTATCATCAACTTATTAAACAGCAAGCAATATAATTTCTCAAATTGCTTAGCTGATTAGAAAACACAAGGAAGAGCTTAGAAATAACAAGCTTAGCCTAAAGCCTTCTCGGAGCATTAGTCAGGTATTTTCAATCAAATTATCATTCTACTTACAAATATATTAATCTAGAAAAAACGAATTAATATATTTATTTTCATTGACTAACGTTGAATACACTTTGAATTTAAACTAAAACGATTAAAAGGTTTAGTTTATCGTTTAGAAGTTTATGTAGACCTATACCTTCTGACGTAATGGGAACTGAAATATAAATAATTTGCTAGCAATACACTATTTTGTATCACACAAGAGCATTTTCCGGTAGAAGCACGTATTTAAAATCAACCATTACGATTTGTTTAAGTATAGTAACAGTTTAACCTTGTTTTCAAGTAATATAAAATACAATTTTTATACATTCTTTATCTATTTTTGAAGTAGCTGCATATTACTCCGCCCTTGGAGGCATTCCGGAGTTTCCTTTGCAACCCGGCAGTTTTAAGAGGATATTTCAAGCTATGGTGTCTAGGCGCAGAAGTTTCTCCCATCTTCGGGGTGGGAGAGTCTCAAAAATACAACCATGGAGGAGGGCTATACGTCTTTGGCATCGGCTTCGCCTATCGCCCTCCCCATGTATGATAATTAATATTTTTATTTTGACTTGATTTTATCTCCAAGCTTTTGCTTAAAAACTCTTTGCTGAGTATGGTTTTGGGGTGCTTGTCACCCCTTGATGGATATCTTTTTGTTTAATCCTCGTTTAATTTAAGACTAAAAACCGACGGTTGCAACCGCTACTAGACAATCAAAACCTGCAAAGGCAGGTTAAAAATCATCAATTACCGTCAACTTTGCTTATATACTAGCACTTCCAGATACTTTTGGGAGATCCGATTAAAGCCAAATTATCAACTTCTAAAAAAATTCCATAATCCCGATTTTTTATCTTTATCTTTATCTTTATCTTCTAATTTTTCTTGTACTTTCTTCCTAGCTTTAATTGCTTCGCGGTAATCTGAATTATATTTAATTGCCATGTCATAAGCTGCGATCGCTTGTTTATCTTTTCCTAAATTAACTAAGGCATTACCTTTACTATACCAACTCTCGGCATGATCTTTCTTATAACGAATAGCACGATTATAAGCTGATATCGCATCTGGATATTTTTGCAAATTGTAAAGGGAATTGCCGCGATTGTACCATACCCTATAATCATTTCCCTTTACTGCAATGGCTTTATCATAAGATGCAACGGCTTCTTCATAACGTTGAATTTTATGCAGCGCCCAACCTCGAGAGTACAATGCATCAAAATTATTCGGTTTATATTTCAACACTTCCCTAAATGATTCAATAGCTTCGGAATAACGCCGTAAACTTATCAGTACATTACCTCTGGATAACCAAGCTTGATAAAAATTCGGTTTATACTGTACTGCCTTAGAATAAGCTTTAAAAGCATCGCGTTCGCGATTTAAATTTACCAAAGCATTGCCGCTATTGTACCAAGCTTTTTCATTACTTGGTTTCAATTCAATAACTTTTCCATAAGTAGAAAGGGCATCTTTGTAACGTCTCAAATTATATAACGCCCAACCTTTGTTATACCAAGCTCGATCGTACTCGGGTTGTAATTCTACTGCTTTATCATAAGATTTGATCGCTTCCTCATATCTCTTCAAATTACTCAAAGCCTCTCCTTTGGCATTCCATACTTGGGGAGATTCCGATTCTAATTTCAAAGCTTTATCAAAAGAAGAAATTGCTTCTTGATATCGCTGCAATTTACTTAATACAAAACCTCTACCACTCCAAGAATCTCGATAATCTGGTTCAATTTCAATTGCTTTATCGTATGCTGATAGTGCTTCTTGATAGGAATTCAATTTATACAATACTTTAGCTTGCCCATTCCATGCTCTAGCATATTCTGGCTTAATTTCTATGGCTTTTTGATAATTAGATAACGCATCTTCATAGCGTTGTAATTCATAAAATGTATTCGCTTTTTTATATAAATCGCCAGCATTAGCAGAATTAATCTTGTTTATAATAAATATAGATGCAGTTGCCCCAACAGCGGTTAACAACATTGCCATAAAAGCTTTAATAACTAATTTTTTGACATTTATCTTCTTCCGAGGCTTTGGAGTTGGGTGAGGCGTAATACCCAATACCATAGTGCCAGAAGATGGGGAATAGAGATTTTTCAAAGCTTGTAAAGCTTGAGTTGCCGAAACATAACGCTCTCGAAAATCATAACGCACCATCTTATCTAAAATTTCGGCAAACTCGGGGCTTATTTTAGCATGTTTTCGCCAGATAAATTCATTAGTATCATCATCCTTTTCCAACTCCTCCGGAGACAACCCCGTAAGCGCGGTAATACTCATTACCCCCAAAGCATAAATATCGCTACTGAATCTTGGTTCCCCCTGTGCTTGTTCCCCAGGAATAAATCCAGGAGTACCAATAGCCACCGTAAATTGACTTTGATTGGAACAAGACACTACTTGAGTAGTAATTTGTTTAACCGCACCAAAATCAATTAAAACCAATTTTCCATTGTTATCGTCTCTGAGAATATTTCGGGGATTAACATCGCGATGAATTACCTTTTGCCGATGGACAAATTCTAAAATTTCTAGTATCTCTTGTAAAAGGGAAATAACTTGGTCTTGACTTAAAGGTTTTCCAGGTATAATTTCTTCATTTAAATCGTGACCATAAATATATTCCTGTACCAGATAAAATTCTTGATTTTCTTCAAAATAAGCTAAAAGTTGGGGAATACGTTCGTGTCTCCCTAATTTATATAAAACCTTAGCTTCTGTATCAAATAAACGTCTTGCTGTTTGTAGCGTAACAGGATCCTTCCCTTGCGGCTTTAATTTTTTGACAACACATTTAGGAGAACCAGGTAAATGGGTATCGTAAGCTACAAAGGTTTCGCCAAATCCCCCACCTCCCAAATTGCTAATTATTTGGTATCTTCCAACAAGTGTAGTTCCCAACATTTGGCAAAATTTGTAAATTAGCGGTATGTTCTGATTTCAATCTTGGCATATCAGAATCGGGAATCAATTATCTATTAAATGTCAAAGGTTTGTATGTTAAAGGTTAAAGCTTAATTAACTCTGGTGGTAAGTTCCTCCTAACTCCGTTCCTCTGTTCCTCCTAATTTATGTATGATACCAATAGGCGATAAAGTGTTCCTTTTAACGAATAAAAAGCCATTAATAATCTGGTTTTTGATTGGTATAAATATTGTTTTATTCCTCTGGGAAATCAAATTAGAAATTAGTGGTGAGTTAACAAATTTTATCAATACTTGGGGTTTAATTCCCGAAGAATTTACCAGAGCTTTTAGTAGTGCGATCGCAGGAAATCTGGCAGCTTGGTTAATTGTATGCTGGCGTTCGTTGTCAATATTTTCAGCAATGTTTCTTCATAGTAGTTATAGCCAAATTATAGGTAATGTAATATTTTTGTGGGTCTTCGGCAATACTTTATCAAAAATTCTCGGTAGCGGACGTTTTTTATTATTTTATCTATTTTGCGGCTTTTTGGCTGGAATCGCACAAATTTGGGCAGAACCAAATTTAACGGTACCTCTGATTGGTGCTAATGGTGCGATCGCGTCTATTTTAGGAGCATATATTTATAAATTTCCCAAAGTTAAAATTGACACAATTTTACCGTTAGTAATTTTATATATCCCTATTGAACTACCGGCTTTTTTCTATTTGTTTTGGTGGTTTGTACAACAATTATTCTACGGTATTGGCAGTTTAAATGTTCCTGGTGGCGTGAATCAAATTGGTACGGGTTATTTAGCCCATGGTGCAGGTTTATTTTTTGGTTTGGCTTGGATGGCTTTAAAGGAATTTAGAATTTAGAATTTAGAATTAAACTTCTGTGAATTTATTTTGAGTACAGCACTATATTTTAAAATTCTTGTGGTAAGGGCATCCCTGCCCGTACAAATGTACTTAATAAAGATGAAATATGCTCTAAATCCGCTACAGTAATTGATTAATTGGCGTTGCATAATGAGAATATGA
>DESS01000344.1 GCA_002361335.1 Richelia sp. UBA3308 | reverse complement strand
ACTTTTGCCCGAAGGGCTGAGGTGAGCAGGGGAAGCAGGGGAAGAAGAAATCTGATAGTCGTATTAGATGCAAGAATTGAGTAATTTAATTTTTGGGCGTTGCTGATTAAATGTATGAAATTAATTTTTTGAATAACCTAAACCCTTGTAGAGACGCAAGGGTATCGCGTCTCTACATCTAAATTCATACCCGAATTCAGCAACGCCAATTTTTGGATGTCCCTCTAACAAAAGTAACCTGTATTTTGTTTAACAAATGCTTTGAAATCCTTTTCTAGAGGATGTCAAAATAAAAGTATTTTTTATAATTATTGAAAATCTGTTTCACGGGGCTATTTCATTCCACCAACTTTTCAGATTCAGGAGTCGCTCCAACCACATCTCCCAGAATATATAAAGCTTATATGTAACGGCTTTGACGTTTAATATCCGCCATCACCGCCTCATAAGCCGTTAAATTACCTTCAATACCACTTAAATTTTAGATTTTAGATTATGTAACTTATCACAATTATTCGCGATACCAGCGAGTTTCCCCATTGGGTTGGTCGATTAAATTGACTCCTACGGCTTGTAATTGATTGCGAATAGAATCGGATAAAGCAAAGTTACGATTTTTACGTGCATCTTGTCGTTGCTCAATTAAAGCTAAAATTTCTTCATTCCTAATTACTTCTGATGGGTTTTTATTTTCTGCTGGGGATAAAATTTCAAGTCCAAAAACCTTTGCTAATGTCACTAAAGTTTGCCAAATTTCCTTTAACTTTTCTGTATGTTTTTCAGTATTACCTTGATGAGTGATGATATTAGCATTCCGACGCAGTTCTTTAGCTAATTCAAATAATACAGCTAATCCCCCTGGTGTATTGAAATCATCATCCATTGCTGTTTGAAAGCTGTTTATCTGAGAATTTTGCAATTCAGTTTTTGGATTTAGATTTGTTTCCTTCCATCCCAATTTTTCGCCATATTGGTGTCGGAATAACAAACCGGTTTTGAGAGTTTCCCAAGCATTTTGAGCGGAAGAAATAGCATCTTCTGTAAAGTCCAAAGGCTTGCGGTAATGGCCTTGCAGTACAAACAATCTGATAATCATTGGGTCGATTGGTCGGTCAAGCAATTCTCTAATAGTCGTAAAATTACCTAGGGACTTGGACATTTTTACACCATTTACAGTCACCATACCGTTATGCATCCAGTAATTAGCAAGTGGTTTACCCGTGACTACTTCTGATTGAGCAATTTCATTTTCATGATGGGGAAACACCAAATCACCACCACCACCATGAATATCAATGGTTTCTCCCAAATTAGCACGAATCATTGCCGAACATTCAATGTGCCATCCCGGCCTTCCCATTCCCCAAGGTGACTCCCAAGCGGGTTCTCCCGGTTTTGCTGCTTTCCACAAGGCAAAATCAGATGGTTTATGTTTCTTCTTTCCAGATAAGTCTTCTAAATCAACTCTACCACTTGCCCCAGCTTGCATATCTTCTAAATGCTTACCGGAAAGTTTGCCATATTCAGAAAAGTTTTCTGTCTTGTAGTAAACATCTCCATTTACTGCATAAGCGTAGTCTTTTCGTTCTAATTCAGCAATCAACTGATGAATAGGGGTGATATTTTCAGTTACACGGGGATACTCCGATGCATCAATGACGTTTAAGCGACGAATATCTTCAAAATAGGCTTGAATGTACTTTTGAGAAACCTCTTCCATTGATGTATTCTCAGCCTTAGCGCGATTTAGAATTTTGTCATCAATGTCGGTAAAGTTTTGCAGGTAATGCACTTCATAACCTTGCCATTGCAAATAGCGTCGCACCGTATCCCAAACAATATAAGACCTTGCATGACCCAGGTGACAATAATCATACACCGTGACACCACAGCAGTACATTTTGACCTTTCCTGGTTCTAAAGGTTGAAAGCTTTCTTTACGACGGGTGAGGGTATTGTATATTGTTAGAGTCATGTGGATTATCAGTTGTTTTAATCAAATTTAGGAGGAAAAGGAAATTACAGTAGAAACACTCGTAGATGCTTCTACTGTTGAAGGCACGCGAAAATCATTAGTGTTAACAATTCCTTGAGTAGCATTAAATATTGGCTGCCATTTCACTCCACGAATATGCTTATGGCATTTATTTATTTGCTCATCAGTTGCGCGATAGCGAAGCGCTGCTGCAAGCAGATCGCAGTGATTAACTACTATTTTATCGGCAAAGAATATTTGATTAGTAACTAAATAACGTTCTGCATCTGTAGGTGGATAGTTTGCAGCATTAATTACTGTAATAACTTCTTTCAAAAAAATACTTCCTGGGGAAAAAGATTGTCGGATTGTTCTAATTACTGGAATTGGATCGGTTTCGTGACTAGCTTCGATAAACAATTGCTGACATTCAATTTTTCCACTTTCTCTATCAATAAGTAAATTTTTAATTAACTGTTTTAAATCTTTGAGTCCACTACAGCAAATACAACCACTACCGACTTCTGAAGAACCACTTTGTATACATTCTACAGCAGTCCCAATTTGATTACTTAGATGTTGAATTAAACTAGTTTTTCCACTACCTGCAAACCCCAAAACTAGGGTAGCAGGCAATGGTGAAGTTTTGTTTACCATTGCCTAAAATTATAAATTAATAAAAATTAGCCTTGTGTCTAATCAAATTCATAAATTCCTCGCGAGTTTTTGCATCTTCTGCAAATACACCACGCATTGCACTGGTTACAGTCCAAGAACCAGGTTTTTGTACACCACGCATTACCATACACATATGACTAGCTTCTACAACTACTGCTACACCTTGGGGTTTGAGTAAACCTTGGAGCGCATCAGCAATTTGTAAAGTCAATCTTTCCTGTACTTGTAAACGTCTTGCGTACATTTCACAAATGCGGGCAATTTTTGATAATCCAATGACTTTCCCATTAGGAATATAAGCTACATGAGCGCGACCAAGGATTGGTAAAATATGATGTTCGCAGGAACTAAAAATATCAATATCTCTAATCAATACCATTTCATTGGCATCTTCTGTAAATACTGCACCATTTAACAGTTCATCCAAAGATTCATGGTAGCCTTTGGTCAAAAACTGTAAGGCTTTTACAACTCTTTTTGGAGTATCTTTAAGTCCTTCTCTATCTGGATCTTCTCCTAATCCAAGTAGTAAAGTTCTCACTGCTTGCATCATTTCTTCATCTGTGACATTTGGTCTATTTTTTGTAGACAAAGATGAAACAACTTGCTCGGCAGAATTTAATTCGGGACGGAAAGATAAAGTCATTTTTTTAATTTGATTGCTTTTTAGTTAATAATTATCACCGGCTTTGTTGTTAGTTGATATTTATGAAAATATATGCAGTAAAATATCACCCCAGAAACTAGAAAAATAAAATCTAATTTCTGGGTGTATTTACTGTTATTCAACTAACTATTTAACAACCAATAATTATAGGACTTACGCAACTGGCATATTTTTTGTAGGGTGCTGTACTCTGGCAAGAATTTGAACGAATTGATCAACCTTGTAGCGTCACGCACCACCCTAGTCTTGTGACAATCCCGTAAGTCCTGAATTATTAACACTATCTTAATTATAATAAACAATTGTTAAGTTGAGAATGAATTTCATGTTTATCCAAGTTGCGACCGATGAACACTAGCTGGTTTTGACGGTTTGTGGTAGACCATTCATCAGCATTAAGTTGATAGCGAGGACCGCTGAGTTGAAAAATATGTCGCAGTTCGCTATCGCTGAACCACAGGATACCCTTGGCTCTAAACACATTTTCTGGCATTTCTTCATTAAGAAATGTCTCAAATTTATGGACATCAAAAGGTTTATCGCTCTGGAAAGAAATGGAAACAAATCCATCGTTTTCTAGATGATTTGAGTGATGATGATGATCGTGGTGTTCGTGGTGATGGTGTTCGTGATGATGATGATCATGTTCGTGATCATGATCATGATGATCGTGGTGATGATGATCATGTTCGTGACTATCTTCCTCAATCAAGGAAGAATATTCATTTTTAGGAGTCAAGTCCACATCTAAAATTAATGGTAAAGCAACCTTACCGTAAGAAGTGCGGAGAATTTTTGCACTATCTTTAGTTTCCTTAATAAAACTTTCTAGCTCTCCTAATTTTTCTTCACCAACTAAATCAGTTTTGTTGAGGAGGATAATATCACCATAAGTTATCTGTTTTAAAGCAGCTTCACTTTGGAAATGTTCGCTGTTAAAAGCTTCTGCATCAACTAGAGTTAATATGGAATCCACATTGGTGAAATCTCTGAGTTCTGTACCTAGAAAAGTTAAAACAATTGGTAATGGGTCAGCTACACCTGTAGTTTCTATGACCATATAGTCAATACGGTCATCTCTTTCTAGAACACGATAAACTGCATCAACTAATCCATCGTTAATACTACAACAAATACAACCGTTACTCAGTTCCATCATGTCATCTTCAGTAGAAATGAGTAACTGACTATCAATATTAATATCACCAAATTCATTTACAAGTACAGCAACTTTCAAATCTTCTTTGTTCTGAAGAATTTGATTGAGTAATGTTGTTTTACCACTACCTAAAAATCCCGTAATAATAGTAACAGGCATTCCTCGTTTTGGAATATCGGGAATAATATCAGATTTGGGTGCAGTTAGTTGAGTCATAATTTCTCCTTGTATTTATTACTAGGTTTTGATTTTTGTCAGATTATTTAGCAGCAAAATAGATTTTCTATTTAGATTAGTCTATTGGTGCTGGAATTCGTGCTAATATCCCTTTTTGCAAAACTTCTGGTCGTTCATTTCGTGGAACTATACCATTAGTCCTAGCACGATATTTTTCGCATAATTTCAATATATCTGCTGCACTTTCTAATGGTGGTAAATCACCAAACATTAAACTAGTTTTGTTTGGAGCAGTTAACGCTACAGCACAAGGTCTTTTACAAGCACTTAAACATTCTACTTCTGCAATTAAAAATTCAGATCTTAACGACCATTGCTGATACAATTTTAGTAACTCACTTAATAAATGTTTACCACCTCTTTCGCCCATGTAATCCCGTTGTGTAGCTGAAAAGTAACAGGATTTACAAACAAATAATGTGTGAGAAGCCATATTAGATCAAATTCAATAATAAAGATTATTTATCCAGCTTGAGCAAACTGATATCTGTATACTCGATTTGGGCAATAGATTTGTGAATTTTGTATTGTTGTACGGGATCACTCATCACATTAATTACCGTTTCAATTGGTGGACATCCAGGTTCAGTACATTGTAGCTGACTTAAGGAAATAGAAATTTCATCATCAATTTCCAAAGCTTGATAAATCCATTGCTTAATTTGGTGGATTTCTAAAGAACTCGCTTTTTGAGATTGTTTTCCCAAAGAAAAACTCATATGTTTGATGACCTTTGTTTGATGACCTTATTTAATAGCTGAAATTAACTCTAAATAGTTGAATTCAACGCAATAGCTGATTGCAAATAAGTAACTGTTTCATTGATTGATAGCGCTCCTAAATCCCCAGCTTTTCGGGTACGCACGCTTAAATTTTGGTTTTCCATCTCTCGTTTTCCAACTACAGCAACTACAGGAATCTTTTCTAATTCAGCATTACGAATTTGTTTACCTAATCTTTCTCCACTACCATCAACTTCTACTCTTAATCCTTCTTTATGCAATTCCTTCGCTACGGATTCTGCATATTCTCGTACTTCATCGCTGACTGGTAATAATCTACATTGAATTGGCGCTAACCACAAAGGAAAATCACCCGCATAATTCTCAATTAAAATTCCAAAAAAACGTTCTATTGAACCAAATATTGCCCGATGAATCATAATTGGTCGTTTTTTAGTATCGTCAGCAGCAACATATTGCATATCAAACCTTTCAGGTAAATTAAAATCTACCTGAATCGTCGAACATTGCCACAAACGACCAATGGCATCTTGAATTTTTATATCTATTTTTGGTCCATAAAAAGCACCGCCACCTTCATCAATAATATAATTCCAACCTTTACTATCCAATGCTTCCTTTAAAGCCGCAGTTGCTAACTCCCACACCTCATCTGTCCCTACTGATTTACTGGGACGAGTAGAAAGATTTATTTCGTAATTATTAAAACCAAAATCAGATAAAATCTGCTCGGTCAGATTCAATACTCCTAAAATTTCGTCAGCGATTTGATTCGGTAAACAAAAGATATGAGCATCATCTTGAGTAAAGCCACGCACCCGCATCAAACCATGTAGCGCTCCAGAACGTTCGTAACGATAAACGGTTCCTAATTCCGCCCATCTTAGTGGTAATTCTCGATAGGAATGTAGTTTATTTTTATAAGTCAGAACGTGGAATGGGCAATTCATCGGCTTTATTTGATAAGCTTGTTTTTCCACTTCCATCGAATCAAACATATTTTCATTATAAAAATCGTAATGACCCGATGTTTTCCATAAATCTAAATTAGCAATATGGGGTGTATATAGTAATTTATAACCAGATTCTATGTGAGATTTGCGCCAATATTCTTCAATTATGTAGCGAATTGTTGCACCTTTTGGATGCCAAAATACTAACCCTCCACCAGCATCTTCTTGAATGCTAAATAAATCTAATTGTTGACCTAATTTTCTATGGTCGCGTTTTAATGCTTCTTCTCTTTGTTTTAAATAACTTTGTAATTCTTCTGGAGTTTCCCAAGCTGTACCATAAATACGCTGTAACATTGGCTTGGTTTCATCACCTTGCCAATATGCACCCGCAAGGTTTAATAATGCAAACGCTTTTTTATTAATTTGTCCAGTAAAATTTACGTGGGGTCCCGCACATAAATCCCACCAATAACTATCTGCTTGATTAGATTTTGTATTATTTACATTATCTACAGCAACTAATGATGATTCTCTATTACCAGCATCAGGACTACCAATAAAATAACGACTAATTATTTCTTGGTCAGGAATTCGTTCTAAAATTTCTAACTTATATGGTTCATTTAAAGCTGCAATTTCTTTTTTTATTTCTTCCCTTTCTACCTCCTCGCGAATAATAGGTAAATTTGCTTTGATTATTCGCCGCATTTGGGCTTCAATTTTTCCTAAATCATCGGTCGTAATACTTACAGGACAATCAAAATCGTAGTAGAAACCCGTATCGGTAACTGGTCCAATTGCAACTTTTGTCCCCGGAAAAAGCTTTTGTACAGCCATAGCCATGATATGAGCACAAGTATGACGAATCCGCTCAAGCTTTTGGGCATCTTGTTCTTGCAAGCCTTCCTGAGATTGGGATAATGAACTGACCATATGCAATTAGAATGAGAATCGTTATCATGATAGCGCAAAAAGTTGGTTTGATGTAAAGGCTTTTTTGGGTAGTAACAAAAATAAACCGATTATCATAAACAGCTATAATTAAGTTGTAAAACCTCGTGTATGTCAAGATTTGTGACTAAAGCCAAGGAAAGCGACATTTGTCAAACCCGGTGTTTTAACTCGGAATTAGTGCAAGAGGTTGGTGAAGCACTGCCGGGAGATGATATTATCGAAAATGCTCAAATTCTTTTTAGTGCTTTAGCTGATAAATCGCGCTTAATGATTCTCCACGCTTTGAGTAATGGTCAAGAGCTTTGCGTGTGCGATGTGGCTTCCCTGCTTGATATCAAGATTGCGTCTGCCTCTCATCACCTGCGGAAACTACGCGACCTCAAAATTTTCAAGTATAGAAACGATGGCAAGCTAGTTTACTATTCTCTTAAAGACCAACCTATAGCAGAAGTTCTTTACTATACATTAAAGCAACTTGCTGAGTAAGTAATTATAAGCAATCTGAAAATAAACTTTTTTTGTGAGAACATTCAAATGTTCGTTTGAATATTAGAATAATCGAATAATAGGAAAATTATGAGTGATAACTGCTGTCAAAACAAAGGTTGTGAGCTAACGAAGCTGAAAAAACAGCAAGCCAATGTTCTTTGGGTAGTTTTGTTGATCAACCTCGTGATGTTCTTTGTTGAGTTTGGAGCAGGTATTCGTGCGGATTCGATATCTTTGACTGGAGACTCCCTCGATATGCTGGGTGATACTTTGGTTTACGCAAGCAGTTTGTACGTGATTAATAAGGGTAGTAAAGCTCAAGCTGGATCGGCATTTCTGAAGGGAATCATCATGTTTGTATTTGCGATAGGCGAAGCCGACACCGAAGGTGTATCGCAGTCTTTGCCAGAGCTATCTATCAATTCTTTTCCGGTGTAACTCCAGAAGCAAGCATTATGAATACGATTGGAGTGATGGCATTACTTGCCAATTTAGTCTGTTTGCTGTTATTAGCTAGGCATCGAAAGGATAATCTAAATATGTCTTCTGTGTGGTTATGTTCGAGAAATGACATCATTGCCAATATCTCTGTTCTTGTAGCAGCAGGATTAGTACTCCCTGATTTAGCAGTAGGGTTGTTATTAACGTTTGTGTTCGCAAAGTCAGCAGGGAAGGTACTTTCACAGTCTTGGAGAGCTTTGGCTTAAATACTCTTTTTGATAAATACTTATAAAAAGGCTCGTAGTTGCGCTTTAGCGCTGAACACAACGAGAGGAGCGCTAAAGCGCAACTACAAACAAATCTTTTACACGCTGCTACAAAATCTCCCCAGCGTATTATTTGAAATACTGCAACAATCTCCCACTCAAGCTTCACACTATGAATTTTCTTCTGTGGAGATAAAATAGCTTGCACGACGAATTGATGGT
>DESS01000302.1 GCA_002361335.1 Richelia sp. UBA3308 | reverse complement strand
GCCGTAGCCGGAGCCGTAGCCGGAGCTGTCATAAGTGCTTATATTGGTTGGCGAGCAATCAAAGGAGATGAAAAGCACGCCATTATCCGTAAATTTGCGGTCGCTTTTGCCGCGTTTGGCGGTACAAGTTTTCGCAATGCCGATTTAACCGATGCAAATTTTACCCTTGCAAATCTGAAAAATACTGATTTTAGAAACGCTACTCTAACTTGTACTTGTTTCCGAAAAGTTAAAAAACTTGACTTTGTACGCCCAGGTAATAGTTACTTGAAAAATTTCCAACTGCTTCAGGTACTCGTTACCGGAAATGGAAGGGAGAAAAATTTTGATCGTGAAGATTTCCGAGGAATTAACCTGCGAGGAGCAGATTTAGTCGATAGTAGTTTTATTAGTGCCGATTTAAGTACAGCTAATTTACAAGATAGCGATTTATCCAGAGCCAAATTAGTCCAAACCCAGTTAGATGCAACGGATTTCACTGGCGCTACACTTACCGGGGCTTTTATTGAAGATTGGAATATTACCACTCACACAAATTTTAATGGGGTGCGCTGCGAGTATGTTTATATGCGACTGCCCACCAAAGATAATCCCGAACCTTTACGGAAACCAGATAACAGAGAAGAAGTATTTGGGGATGGAGAATTTGGGGATTTTATCAAACCAATAGTTGACACCCTCGACCTTTATCATAATCAAGGAGTTGACCCCAGAGCAATTGCGATCGCGTTTAAAGAGTTATCAGAAAACAACCCCGAAGCGGATTTAGAAATCGTAGCGATGGAAAAACGGGGAGATGATAAATTTTTACTGCGTGCTAAAACTGCTCCAGAAACCAATAAATCAGAATTAAGTCAAGAATATTTTGATAGTTATAATCATTTGAAAACTTTGTTTCCCCAAGAGCAAATACAATATTATTTAAATCAGATATCGGTAAAAGATAAAGAAATTGAAGGACAACAAAGGCAGATTTTTAGTTTAGAAAATATGGTAGGAACTGCATTAGGTCGTCCGCAAATGCGAGTGGATAATTTTCACACTCAAGGAGACGTAATGTCAGAAAAGGAAATTGCTAATTATAATTTAGATCGAGCTAAATTTGGTGGTGGTTTTGCTGGTACGGGAGGAAGTCAAACAAGTGGAAATTTAGGTGATTATTCTACTAATAATATAGAATCTCCGCAGTCAAATTTAGTTATGATTGTTTGTCGAAAATGTAATTATAAAAATCCCGATCATTTTAAATTTTGTTGTGAATGTGGGGAGAAATTAACTTAGGCTCCCGCCTAATTATAAGATGTCATTGGGGGGGAAACGGAGAGGAATGGGAGCATCCCAATGCAGGAAAATTTACCAAAATACTGATTGTCATTGCGAACGAAGGGAAGCAATCCCAAGATGTTGCGATTGCTTCGCTACATTTCATTCCGCTCGCAATGACTACAAGCTATTAACCGGAAATCTTATTCTCTACTCACTACTCACTATTCCCTACTCACTACTCACTATTCCCAATTCCCAATTCCCAATTCCCAATTCCCAATTCCCAATTCCCAATTCCCAATTCCCTATTCCCAATTCCCAATTCCCTACTCACTACTCACTACTCACTATAAAACCATGCCAGAATCAAAATACAATTTAAGTAATGCAAAATTCGGTGGTGGATTTGCAGAAGGCACCCAAACCGGCGGTACTTTGAATGATTATTCTACAAATAATTTTATAAATCAAAATTCAGAAAATGTAGATAATAATCCTGCTGATGTCAAAACAGTTTTAGTATTAGCTGCTAATCCCAAAACGACTTCACGTTTACGATTAGATGAAGAAGTGCGAGAAATTGATGCCCGATTACAAAGAGCAAGAAATCGAAAAGCTTTGAATTTAGAATTTAATATAGAATTTAATTTACAAGTACGCTGGGCAGTGCGAGTTCGAGATGTTTCCCAAGCATTATTAGATATTCAACCACAAATTGTTCATTTTTGCGGCCATGGTGGTGGTGATGATGGTTTAGCCCTGGAAGATGAAACTGGTACGCTACAGTATGTTTCTACAACAGCAATAGCAGAATTATTCGAGTTATTTAGTCAAAAAAATCCCAAAAATCCCATCGAATGCGTCATTCTCAATGCTTGTTATTCCCAAGTGCAAGCAACTGCAATTTCCCAACATATTCCCTACACAATTGGCATGAATAAAGCCATTGGAGATAAAGCCGCCATTGAATTTGTAGTGGGTTTTTATAGCGCCTTAGCTGCTGGAGAATCAATTGAATTTGCTTACAAACTCGGATGTAACAGTATTGCCATGGCTGGAATTCCGGAAAATTTAACTCCCATTCTCAAATTCAAAGGGCATCAATTCTAAATGTAGAGACGGGATATATAACGATGTAGAGACGGGATATATCGCGTCTCTACAAGAATTTGGATTATCGGGCAAATCAATTTCATATATCAAATCAGCAACGCCATTCAAACATTAACCCCCATGCCCCATGCCCAATGCCCCATGCCCCATACCCAATGCCCAATGCCCCATGCCCCATACCCAATGCCCAATGCCCCATACCCCATTCCCAATTATTTAATTACATTTCATACAGTGAAATATTACGGAACTGACTTTGTGCTTTTGAGTTAGCGTCATCGTCGTTAGCTAAAGTGAGATAGTCGAATTCACCTGTAAAGTATTGTCCTACATTAATTGTATAGGTTTGCCATCCGGAGCCAACAGTGTACTCATCTTCGATTTCTATTCCCCAATCTTGAGTTCCTAAAACTTTGAATAAATGATTGCGATCGCCATTGTTGATAATATCATCGTTGTCAAAACCAATACCCTGGATTTCTCCTTCCTGAGTACTTTGAAATTCAAATTTGAGAACGGTATTTTCCTTGATATTGTAGTTATTTATGTCTAACTTCTTCCAACCGTTATCTTTAATTTCAATTTCTTTTTGATCGTCATAAATGGTAAATGTAGCTTTATCTTGAGTGCTACCACCGTAGGAAAAAACATTGTAATTGTTGGTACTATTTTGTACAGTTAATAACAGTTCAGAATCTGAATCTTCCTCTGTTTTAGCTTGCTTTAAATTGTTGGAATTGCCTTCATAAATCTTGATATTACGG
>DESS01000033.1:518-2983 GCA_002361335.1 Richelia sp. UBA3308 | reverse complement strand
GCAATATCGAAATACAGATTATTAAATATTGTCAGTGATTCAAAGTTGTTTATTTATTTCTTCAGATACCAACAGAGTTAACTTAGCGGCAGCACCAGCTTCTCCCCTGGCGCTTCTTAACTTAGCACGCATGTCAGCTAACTTTTGGGGATTTTGCAAATAATCGATCGCAATATCTCCGACATCTTGAGGTTGTAATTTACCGACTAATTCTGGAACAATTTCCTGTTGTGCCCATATATTAGGCCATGCTAACAAACCTTTGCGTCGAAGAAAAGACCAATTGATCAACTTTGCAAAGCCGGAGCCGAGGAAAGGTAAATTAGCTAATATACCAGGTATACCATCCCAAGAACGCATTGCATCTAATTGTTGGGTAGGTAGTAAAACAATCATTGGTACAGCTAAAGAACCGAGTTCAGCAGTATTGGCACCTACAGTAGTTAAGCAGATGCTGCATTGAGATAATATATCATAAGCCGGATGTTGTAAGCATAATTGTACTTGTAAACCCGTTGTTGTTTGTAAAAAAGGTTGTTGAGCATCAATTAACTTTGCCGATACTCCTCCAAAATATTGTGACATGGGGTTTTTTGTTGGATCTGCGAAACTTGCCAAAGTTTGTAAATTTAAAGTTGGAGCTACCGGGATAATAAACTGAGTTTCTGGTAATTTATCGTGAATATGTTGTGCGATCGCCAAACTAAAAGGTACACCTTGAGAAAGTTTAGCAGCTTTAGAGCCGGGTAAAATACCAATTAATTGGGCATTGGGCATTGGGCATGGGGCATTGTATGACTTCTGTGTGACGGAAGCTTCAGCCATTAAATCCCCAACAAGGGTGAATTTATGAGTAAATTTCGGGTTGATTTTGGCAATAATTTCGGGTTTCATTACGCCAAAACGGTTAATTAAGGAATGCCATCGTGCTTCCCATTCAGCGTAAACAACGGTACGATATTTTAACCTTTTACCAATAACCACGGTAAAAAATTGGTCTCCGCCCAAGAATAATACTACACCTTTTTCTCGCCAATCCCAATTATCGGCCGTTTTGCCAGTTAATAGAAATGGGAAGAAATATGACGCTCCTTGTACTCTGTCTACTTCTGGATAAGAAATAGCAATATCGGCTTCCTTACCGCTAGCATTAGAGCAAGGTGATAAAACAACAGAAATTCTGATTTTATCGCGGTCATTACCCAGTTCTGCCCGTAATGATTTTACTACAGGACGTACCCAAGTTGTGATTTCTCCAGGGCCGTTGGAAAGAATAAGAATATCAAACATCAATAATCAAGCCATTTAGGACGAACTCACTTATTTGTTGGTAGATTCGCGATCGCAACTCATCGCCAGTTACCAGATAATCATCCTCTTAGTTTACTGCTCCGTCCCCATTTTGAGGGTACTTTACTGATAAATGATGGAGCCCAAAAGCTTCTAATTGCTCCCGGTGGTGGTATAGATAAACTATTTTCATCAACAATTGATAGTTCGCGGGCTTTGGTAGAAGCTGACTTGCAAAACTATAGTTTCAATAAGGCGATGCTACCAAATCAACTGGAAAAACGCGGTGTAAACGACACCGAAAAGCTACCTGTGTATCCTTACCGCGATGACGCGCTATTAATTTGGTATGCTATTCGTCAATGGGTATCTGATTATTTAATAAGCATCCGCTATAAAAATGACAAAGATGTACAAAATGACACAGAACTTCAGAATTGGGCTGCTGAAGTAGTAGCTTATGATGGGGCACAAGTTTATGATTTTGGTGAAAAAGATGAAAATGGAAATATAAAGATACTAACTTTAGATTACCTAATTAATGCGACTACGTTAATTATTTTCACTGCTAGCGCTCAACATGCAGCGATTAATTTCCCCCAGAAAGATATGATGACTTATGCACCAGCTGTTCCCCTAGCAGCTTACCAGTCAGTTTGTATTCTCAAAGGTGAAGTTACTTACTCCCACCCCTAAAACAGGCGGAATCACAATTGAACTTAACTTATTTACTTGGCTCTGTTTACTACACAAAGTTGGGTTATTATCCGGATAATCACTTTACATGCCCCTCAGTAGAAAAAGCTTTAAACAAGTTTCAGCAGAATCTACAGAATATTGAAACAAAAATAATTCAACGTAATAGAAAGGGTTTTACCTATAAATATCTACTCCCTTCTCAGATTCCTCAGAGTATTAATATCTAGTTTCGGTTCAAAAATATAATCAAAATTTGGGGAGACGTTGCACTGCAACGTCTCTACATTATTATTTATATGTATTAAGTAAGTCGGCATTAAAAAATCAAGGTATGTCATTGCGAGGGATTGAGGTTTGTTTACATTCCGTTACATGGTTCGGTTTATTTGTGCCGACTTACTTACGATTAATGTGAAAACAACTTCTTACCTCAGCCCTTCGGGCAAAAGTCGCGAAGTAATAAGTAATAAGTAATA
>DESS01000033.1:0-384 GCA_002361335.1 Richelia sp. UBA3308 | reverse complement strand
GGTACTACTTCTTACTTGTGAACTTTGACCTATTATAATTAATGCCCTATAGTAATTTTTTACTTTCTAGAGTCAAGCGCGAGTTTAATTTAACAACTGTTGAAAATCAACGTTTTATTCCATAAATTAAACCAATAGAACCGAGTTTTTACCTCAAATAAGCTTTAAGCTAAGGATTACCTTTAGCAATTGCAACTGGTTCGGAAAAGGCTCGTTCGTAATTAATTATTAGTCCAATTATTGTAGAAGTAAGGAAAATTTTAGAACGCAAAATCAGCTTTTTTTCTGGTGAAGATTTTACCGTTGCTCCCGAATTAGATTTAACAGGAGTAGGAATATTAGTTTGGATCATTAGGGAAGGGTAGAATTTAGAATTTAGAATTT
>DESS01000095.1:56685-58325 GCA_002361335.1 Richelia sp. UBA3308 | reverse complement strand
AAGCCGTCAGAATTAATGAAATCAACTCTGCTCTATTTTCCTGTTGTCTGAGTACGGAAAAAATTTTAATTATTTTTCCAATACCCTATTGACAAAATATGAATCAAGCTCATATTATCTTTAACATGAACTAAACTCACTTTTAGGCAAATAAGTTTAGTTGATTCTTATAAGAGTGGAGAGTCAAAACTCACTCTGTCCAAATATTTAAATCAACTTTTTGAGGTAAATCTCATGACAACTAACCAGGGTGAAAGCGTACTAAGTTTATCTGGGCCAGATGCAGCCACAGTAATAAAAGAATATGGTCAAGATTCCTTAGCATTTTATACACGCTGCGCTCGCGAATATGGAGAAATTGTCCCCATCCAGTTTGAAAACGACTTGTTTTGTCTCCTCACCAATCCGGAACATATAACTCAAGTTCTCAGAGATAGAAAGTTGTTCATAAAAGCACAAGATGTGCAAATGCTAGAGACTTTCATAGGTAACGGTTTGTTGACTAGTGAAGGAAGTTTTTGGCAGCGTCAGCGACGACTTATTCAGCCTATTTTTCACCAAAGACGGATTAACACTTACGGCGAAACTATGGTGGAATACACTCAGCGGATGTTAGAGAATTGGAAAGCTGGGGATACTCTAGACATAAGTCAAGAAATGATGCGTCTCACCCTCGATATTGTGATGAAAACGATTTTTAACCAGGATATTGCAGATGGAGATGCGGGAAATGTTGCCCAAGCTTTAGAAGAAACCATGAGTTGGTTTGTTGAAAAAACTAATTCACTCTTAGCTGGCGACGAAACAAGGACACCAGCAGATAAGCGCTATGAGGACGCGATTGCAAAGCTCGATGAAACAGTTTATGCCATGATTGACGATCGCCGCAAAACTGGAGAGTTTGGCAATGACTTGCTGGGTATGTTGATGGAGGTACAAGATGCTGACGATGGTAGCCGCATGACAAATCGACAGCTACGTGACGAAGTAGCTACCCTGATCTCAGCAGGACATGAAACCACTGCCAATACATTGTCTTGGGCATGGCTGTTATTAGGAGAAAACCCTGACGCTAGAACCAAACTCGATGAAGAGTTAAGAACTGTTTTGCAAGGTAATCCACCTACCGTTGAAGATTTGCAACGACTACCTTACACAACTATGGTGATTCAAGAAACTTTACGAGTATGTACTACTGTCACTGATGTAAATAGAGAAGCCACAGAAGATTGTGAAATTGGCGGATACAGGGTTCCCAAAGGAACAACTCTTATTATCAGTCAATGGGTGATGCACCGCGATTCTCGCTATTTTACAAATCCAGAAGTGTTTTATCCAGAGCGTTGGGCTAATGATTTTGAGAAAAGTCTACCAAGAGGTGTATATTTTCCCTTTGGTGATGGGCCGCGTATCTGTATTGGAAAAAGCTTCGCTATGATGGAAGCAATTTTACTGCTCGCTACAATAGCACAGTCATATCACCTAGAACTTGTGCCTAATCAGGTGATTGAGAAACAACCCTCAGTAACTCTGCGTCCGAAGACAGGTATTCAGGTTGTGCTCAAAAGTGTTTAACTAATAATTGTTTTGCCCCATGTGGCCGAAAGGGCATGGGGCATTGGGAATTAAGAATTAAGAAT
>DESS01000095.1:38137-56613 GCA_002361335.1 Richelia sp. UBA3308 | reverse complement strand
GCATGGGGCATGGGGCATTGATTTATCTATCAAGGCTAATTGAAAATTGAAAATTGATAACTGATAACTGATAATTAATGATTGATAATTGATTATTGATTATTACTATTATGTCAAATGCAAAAAACGTTCTTGGAGAACCACTTCAGACTTGCTGTACTTCTCCAATGACCGGTTTTTTACGTAATGGAATGTGTGATACAGGACCTCAAGATTTCGGCGTACACGTGGTTTGTGCGGAAGTGACGGAGCAATTTCTCGCTTATACCAAGTCTATGGGGAATGATTTGAGTACACCAGTTCCAATGTATAATTTCCCTGGTTTAAAACCTGGAGATAAATGGTGTTTGTGTGCTTCTCGTTGGAAGGAAGCCATGGATGATGGAGTCGCGCCAAAAGTGGTTTTATCGGCTACTCATGAAGCTGCTTTGGAATATATTTCTTTAGATGAATTGAAGAAATACGCTATTGATGCTACCTAGATTATGGTAGTACGGGCATCCCTGCCCGTACCACAATAATGTTATTTATCTTACTTGCTAACTTGATATTTGAAGTATAATATACAATCTTGTGATAGCCTTTTGTATAAGCAAATACGTCCTGGTTTATACTAAATTGATGTTTAAGCATAAGCTATCTTTCCATTCTTCAACAGGAGTCAAAAAAATGAAAAAGTGGTTTGGATTGCTGTTTACCGTTGTTGCTGTACTAACAATGATGTTTACTGCTCCAGTAGCAGAAGCTTCTCCCATAGGCTGCAAAGTGGCGTTACAAGCTGATACAGGGAAATGGCTTTCTCGTTGTCGGAACTGTCAAAACGCTGCTAAGCCTGACACAGCTACAGTACATATTGACTTACCTACTGATGATCGGCCTTATGCTCAGTTTGAAGTTGTTGATATGGGCGAAGGTAAGATTGCTTTGAAGTCAGATACAGGAAAGTATGCATCACGGTGTAGAAACTGTGTTAATGGAGGTGCATATCCCGACTTTCTAACTATTCACGTTGATAATCCTTCCGCATCATATGCACAATTCACTCCAGAGTTGCTACCTAATGGCAAGTATGCCCTTAAAGCTGACACAGGTAAATACGTATCAAGATGTCGTAATTGTTCTCCAGGTTCTGCCTACCCAGACACTGTCAGCATCCATGTTGATGATCCAACCAATGCACCTTATGCACAATGGGATATGATTTATCTCCCATAGTTATGACTTACATTAGGAACTCTAAAGGTATCAAAGGGCAAGGATTGAATGGCAGTGTAGGCTTCCGTAATGTCGATCAAAACATTAACAAAACTTTCCCTGGTATTAAGGCAAAGGATTTAGGGAGCGATCGTTTAAAAACCTATTAGCTATCTTTAAATCATGGAAAACCTTAGAATCAATATAGATTCTAGGGTTTAATTTTTGTCTATTCAACGTCGGTAAAAAAGGCAATTGATTATTTGATTATAGAAGTTTTCACCCTTATTAAAATACAACAGGTAACTCGCCCGCCCAACGGACACCCCTCTCCCTTAATAAGGAGAGGGGATGGGGGTGAGGTAGTGTATCGTTATATTTTTACAGATAGCGCGACTCACGCTCTGGCTATTAAGTAGAAACTACATTACTAATAGTAGAATCCCAATAACTAAAGTTATTACTAATTTCATTCCAACTTAGTTATAAAGTCCTAGATTTTAAAGCACTGCTTATTTTAGGGATTAAATAGTCAAAATCTCGGTACCTCCATCTCCAGTTAATAGGGTTACAGTTATCTGATAAGGTACTATTATTAAAACATCTCCATTAGAAAGTTTTTGACTAGATTGACACAATAATTGATGGTTAATAGTTGTACCATTAGTACTTGTATCGGTGATAATTAACTCACCATGAAGCACATGAATTATAGCATGACAACTTGACACTTTTCTGCTATAAAATACAGCTTTTGATAGTGGTTGACCATTGTAGGTATCAGGCATTTTTGCAAGTTCTCTACCAATTATTAAAGGTAAAGAAAATTCTTTCTGCTGTAATTCTTGAGTGCCAGGATCTCTCCAAGTTAGTAGTATAGAACCATCAAAAGAATTTGATGAGGAAGGAACACTTAAAACAGTTTCTTTATTTTGCTGAAGATTTTTTTCTACAAATTCTACAATAGGACCAGAGAATTCTGTATGTGTTTCAAGTTTTTTCTCTAAATCTTTCAAATTAGCTTGAGGATCGTCACAATCATTGAAATATTGTTGAACTTCTTCAATAATTTCCCCTATCTGATGTGCAGCAAAACCTGAAAATTGTAAAAAAGCTATTAATTCTTGTACTAAGATAATCTCCATGTTTATTATACCTACTAATTATATACTTACTACGACATTTTAATAATTACATAAAAGTCGATTAACAATAAAGTCAATATCATACAAAAAACATGCATTGTACAGAGGATATTCAAATATTTTTAATCTCTAAAACAGATTATGTATAAATTCACATGAATCAAAAAAAAATAAAATATTTTAACCCAGACTATAAATATTTAATTACTGAAAACTACTATTTGTATAACGCTATTTATAATCAAAGGAAAAATATTTTTTTGTAGTCTTAACTGCTGTTCGCCTCTATAATTTAACAGTCATAAGACACAGATAAATTTATTTTTTTAGAAATGTATTTACAATACTTAAGTATTTAGATAGATGTATGCAAAATTAATAAGAGAGAGCTAAAGCTTTAGATGCAAAAGCTCTTAACGGTATTCAAATTGATACAGATTCTATAACTATCGATGTATCAATAACTTTAGTGCTAATTACTGCGGTAAAAACTGCTGTACAAATAACTTTAACTAAAGGATTTCTATTCTAAGAATATCATTCCAAACTGATTTACTATTTATTCACAGTAAGTGATAGAACTTTATTTGTCTAATTACGGGACTTAGACAGCAATAAGGGTATAGTGTTTCAGAAATTTTAGATTTTCCTAACTCCGGGGGGGGTAAGTATTACTTCCGTGCATTACAATTTTCCAAAATTTTATTCTCAAATTAAGGAGTTCAAATAATGTCAATCTACATATCTAAGCAAGAAGTTGAAAATATCATCAAGCAACAACTTACAGGCAAATTACGAAAGGATTATAAATTTTATGGTTCAGATAAAAATTATTTCTGTCCAACTGTAGAATATGCCAAAGAAGTTATAGAATTGTCATCTGTTGACCGATACAACTGGATTAAAGAGCGTTTTGATTGTGATGACTTTGCCCTACTTTTAAAAGCAGATTTTGCAAAATGTGCTTATGCATCCAATAGCCTTACAGCTTCTTTTTGTTTTGGAATGATCTGGGGACTTCTTCCAGAAAGTCATGTCATAAATTGGATGATTAATGATGACAAAAAATTGCGCTTTATTGAGCCACAGACTGATGAAATTTATTTTCCTGGAAGCAATCACCATAATATATGGTTGATTATTGTGTAATTTTATTTTAATTTTTTAGATTTCCTGACAGTTTTTTTATTGAATCAGCAATTGATTCATAATTAAGGTTTCCTTAGTTTTCTTCAACAAGAAACTATTATTGTAATTATACTAATTGGAGTATGGTTAATCAGGCAGCATTTTCATATCAAAAATTAGGTGGAAACTACATTACTAATAGTAGAATCCCAATAACTAAAGTTATTACTAATTTCATTCCAACTTAGTTCTAAAGTTCTAGATTTTATAGCAGTGTTATCTGTACTCCAAGGATTTAACAAGGTGAATTTTCCAGTGGAAGTATTGTAATCCACTAAGGCATAAGCATGGGAATTAACAATATTTGATGCAATTCCACTGGATTTTGAACCAAATCCCACAACTTCACCAGACTCGAAAGCGTTAACTACTTTATCAATGTTAAGTTGTCTACCTAATCGTGATTTTTTTCCGGTAATATGGGCGAATGCGTCACTCAAATATCCAGCATTACCAATACCGTCATATGAATTTGTCCCATCTTGATAAATCCACCCTGATTCGTTAAGTTGAGCGTAGGCTTTCTCTGCCAGGGCTACCCACAATTCATTGTTAACATTGCCATGATAATCACCTGGATTCGCATACACAAAATTTCCGATATTATTGGTTGGTAAATATCTGTCTACGGTTACATAATCCGCCACTCCTTGATTATAAAAACGCACGGTAAAGGTACGATCTCCATTATCAATAAACATATTTTGGATAGTTTCTGGTGACTGTATCAAGGTTGCACCTAAACCAGCTAAGAAAAAGCAGTTGTTGATATAACCTTGGTTTATATCATCGTGACTGATTCCATTTTGGAACAGAGAGCCTTGAGCATACTGATAAGTGTGAATAGTAGTGGGGCGATCAACACCTTTAAACCATTTATTAATTAAACTTTCTAATTGTACATCGCTACTTCCGGGTTGTAAATTACCCGATTTATTCGCAACATCACCGTTAACTACTTTATTTGATAAAACTCTGACATAATCTGCCATTCCTAAATAAGAAGCATTTTCAACGATTTGACGCAAATCTTTGATTTCTACCTCATCGACAACATTGTTATCTTTGGCATCCCTGAGGATGGCAATCATGTCGTTACGACTTAAATTATGATCTGAAAATAACGATCTAGTTAATGTACGTATACTTTGATCTTCAAGATTGCGATCGAACCAATCTTGTTGGGGTTGCGATGGAATTTTTTCAACAATTTGAAAAGATTTTCGCCAACTGCTACTATTACTATTTGCTCGATCCTGGCTTCTTGCCCATAATATGTAATCTCCTGATGCAAGAGAATCAATACTGTAATCAAAGCTGAATGAACCATCTTGATTTTTGCGAAATTCAGAAGCATCAGTGATATTTTGCCAATTTTCACCCTGTTTTTTCAACCAAAAATCAATTCCGCTTAAGTCGTCTATACCATTAGCATCAAATACTTTTGTATCTATAACACGAACACCCCCTTGAATCACTTCAATGTCAAACTTAAAGTCGGAAGGGGCAATATTCTGAACTTGGAAGTCACTTATTAAAGTATCTCCAGAAGCACCATTTTTATCGTAAGCTGTTGCTTTAAGTTGATAATTACCTTTTTCTAAACCAGCGATACTGTAATTAAAACCGATTGAATTATCCTGATTTGTAATGAAGTTGAGAGCATCTTCAATATCAATCCATTCACCACCTTCTTTCTTCAACGAAAAATCAATTTTTTGTAAGTCATCTATACCATTTGCATCAAATACCTTTGTGTTATTAAGCTTAATTCCTCCACTTACTTCCTCCATTGTAAACCCCAAGTTTGAAGGTGCTACATTCTCAATCTTTGAATAGTCAAGATTTTCAACCTGAAAAGATTCTCCCCAACCATTGCTCAGAGCGCCTAATTTATCAGTTGCTTTACCCCATATATTATATTTTCCTTGTTCAAGATTGCTGATTTCATAATTAAAACTGATTGAGCCATCTGTATTGCTGTAAAATTCAGATACACTGCTCAATTTTTTCCAACTTTCACCCTGTTGTTTTAACCAAAAATCAACTTTTTGTAAATCATCTACACAATCAGGATCAAAAATCTTGGTATCTGTAAGTTTAATACCACCATTGTTCACTTCTACATTAAATTCAAACCCTTCCGGTAGATAATTACTTTTAAAATTCAAACTGTAGTCAGTGCCAGCATCACCAACTAACTCCACTTGGATGTGGTAGGTACCTGGATTTAAAATCCGACTTATGCTTTCATCTTGTATACCCTTGCCAGATGAACTAGCAATTTGTACCCCATCCTTTAACAGTCGAACATCTGTGTTATCTGATAAATCATTCAATACAAGGTTAAAACTACTGCGATTGCTTAATTTAAAACTGTAGTAATCATCAGTACTCTCTAATTCAACTCGATCTTGGATAACTTGCCACTGTTGATTAGTATTTAAAGGCGTTGAATAATTGAAAAGTTTTTCACCATTATTAATCGTCATCATAATTCTTGAAGAAGATTATATAAAGCTTAGTTACAGCACTTTAAAGGATGTTTAATAAGTATCGTTTTTAAGGCAATTATTGGATTATCCCCCCTCTCATAAAAAAGGGGAGTTACAGTCCCCTTTCTTATGAGAGGGGATAATGGTGGATCTGAAAGTCTCCGAGATTTATTTATAACTTTTTAAACATTCTTTTACATGGAAATAAACAAGGTAAGGATTTTATATTGGTTTGTAAATTCCTTATTTTTTTATTGGAATTTCTATAGTGCTATTTACATCCACAAAACAGCTAGGGAAAAATTACGTATTAATCAAAATTAAAATAAATGGTATATATCACTTAAATAAAATATTTTTCAAAATAAATACACCAAGATTGAACAGAATTTAAATATTTTCAGTATTCATGCGATATTGTATAAACTTACTGAAAAGTAATTTCATATTTTTTTGCTACATTCGCAATAAACACTAAAACCTCTATTTATCAAGCTTTCAAGAGATTGATACTCGTTTAAAAAATATATAGTAAGTTTTAAAAAATACTTTAATCATCTAAGTAAAAACCATTTTTACAACCATTGTCTAATAATGCGAACAAAGTACTTAGGTAAATTAAGACAAATAAAATACCATTAGTTTTCCATAACTTAATCAGCAATAAATGTTAAAACAAAAATTTTACTATATTCAAATAAAAATAGATTCAATCCGGAAAATATGAAAACATTTATGATTTTTTTATATTTCATCTCCCATATATTTAGTTGAATGATTTTCTTAATAGATTTACTATTATCAATTGATTCCCATATATACTTCTTGAAATTAAACACAATCAAAGAAAAGAGATGATTACCGCAAAAAAATAATAGTTGATAATTGAAAATATACTGAATTTCAACTACCAACCATAAATTAATACTTATAAAATCAAGCAAAATCCCTTGCGATCGCTAAAGCCCTTCGTACAGCCGCATCAGCATTAATAAATCCATTACCGTAAACCTCGTCATAACCTTTGTTGCCCAAATCATAGGCTGTTTCAGAAATAATTTCCTTTATCTGCAACGCACTCAAATTAGAATTAACACTCCATATTAAAGAAGCAACCCCGGAAACATTAGCAGTAGAAGCCGAAGTTCCATTAAAGTTGTCTTTATATTCAAAATTATAGGTACCTTTATCTTTACGAGTAGCACTGGTACTAATATGCTCAGATGGTGCCATTACAGTTAAACCTTTTCCAAAATTAGAACCCCACCAATTCTCATAGGAAATTCGTTCCCCTGGTGTTTGAGAATTACCGAAATAATCTGTAGTTCCCCAAGAAGCACCTACTGCTACCACATTATCGTACTTCTCGGCTAAATCGGCGGGACTGGCAATAGTATTCTTATCCTGATTACCACTAGCAATTACAAATAAAGCATTATCCTGATTGTTGGCAATTAGTTGTTCAAATTGTGCTGATAAACCCCCAGCTAAACTCATATTAACTACCAGACGATTATCTTGTTCCTTGGCTTTATCTATCATCCCTTGGGTTGCATTAGCTAAATTGTAATCGAGAGGATGATCGCCAACAACATCGACGAGTATTAAATCAGATATCCAATTGATACCAGCCCCTCCAATTTCGTTATTGCTTTTAGCTGCAATAGTTCCATGTACTTCTGTTCCATGAGAAAAATTATCCGATTCGTCTATATAGTTTTCACCAATAAAATTAGTTTCACGTAAATCTGGATGAATATTTCCACTTGTATCAGTTGCCAAACCCGTATCTTGAACACCAATCATCACATTTTTAGAACCTTGAGTGAAACGCCATGCATTATGAACTCCCATTCCATGTAAATTCCACTGCTGGTTAAATAAAGGATCGTTAGTCGTTTGTGATAAATCAATGGTAGTATCAGAGAATTTTATGCTTTCAATGCCTTCAAATAAAATTTCCCTACCATTTCCAAGGCTTAGAGCATCAAATATACGGATATTATCCCCCAAGTTATAAGCTACACCACCATTAGTGTTATCGGCATAGTTGAAGGTAACTGAAGTCGAAACAAACTCGGATAAATCCAGTAAATCCCGCGCTCCAGTACCATAGTCAACATTTCCGTTACCAGAAATAACTATTCTGCTGTCATCGGGTTGCAATGTAAAAGTATCTGCTCTCAAAGTTCCCTCTTGGATGCGGGCATTATCAGTGTTTTGAGCAGGGGAAGCAGCAACAATTGGAGATGATCCATTTTTTGCTCCTGAATTTTCTGTTGGGTTACTAACAGATGTGGTAATTATTTCTGGTAATGGAGATGGTGATTCTAGATTGTAATAAGTTCCCCCTGGAAAAGTTTGTGCCTTCGCCCCGTCAATTGCTTCACTCAAACTACCGATATTAAGGGAACTAGCAAGAATATTCCCATTTCCCGAGAGTAATCGTAAATCAGCATCAGCAGTTATATCATCAAGTACACTCTTGTTACTGTTACTATCAAAATTAAATCTGAAATAGTCCCCCGAATCTATTTGGGCTACCGAATCGCTAATACTCTTTGTCTGAGAATTTACAGTATCTTCATTGTCAAAAGGTACTGCCCAAGCAATTAAACGATAGTCAGTTTCTATATCGCTATAGAAAGAAACTTGAATGTGGTAGGTACCGCCAACTAAATTAGTGCTGATGGATTCGGCTAATTTACCACCATTCTTGGAATAGGCAATGGTTTCCCCTTTATCGAATTCTCCATTCTTGTTCTTATCTTGAATTAGCTTTACGTCTGAATTTGCACTTAAACCATCAAGGGCAAGATGAAAACTGCTATGCCCTTGGATACTGAAGCTGTATAAATGATTTGCTTCCAGACTGCTAGTTGTATTACTAATTATCTGAGGACTAGTACTAATACTTAACTGTGTTGCTAAATCTAAAAATCTTCTTGGGGCATCTTCTGACATTTTTTTCAAATCCCAAAAAAACGAGTCACTGTACTTGAATATTCATAAGTACTTGTTTTTAATGTAAAAACAGAGACCATGTGCTTAATTGAACCTGATATATACGATAATTTTACTTAAACTTCATCATAACTTTGAATTTGCCTTCATTGTCTATCTGTGGAAATTACTCATATTTTCCCATTTGTAATCAAAATTATAGTGTGATTTGATCGCAGTGTGGTTTTCAACTTCAAAGCTAATTCCTGCATATTTTTAGATATTGCTAAAGTAAGTCGGCACAAATAAACTTAACTTTGTTACAGAATGTAAATTAACTGCAAAGCCTTGTTCCTATTCCCAATTCCCCTTCAAGATCCACAAAGTAATCGCTGATTGTTTGTTTTGGTTTCATGTTTTACCACTTCGCACCCCATTCTGATTTTTTTAGCTACCACAGATTGGTAAACTCACAGTTATCGGAGGGCATTTAGCGTAGCTTACGCACTCTGGCTGCAGAGTGCGACTCCCGCCGCACCTACACCTTTAAATTTTAAAATTTAGATGTGTTTGCCCTGAATGAAGAAAGGACATTTGTGTAAATCAACCTCAACACTTGATGTTAAGCCTGTGTTAACAAAAAAATCCTATTTACAGCTTTAATTTAGAGCATGGCAATTTACGGAAATTGAGTATAACTACAATAGGAATGGCCGCAACTGGCCACCTTTTATTTAGTGGTGCTTGTACACTGACTGATTCTTAACGTAATAATTAGGCAATCAGGGTACAGCACCACCCGAGTATTGTGACACGCAGCCTTAGTCCCGTACAATAATCAGAAATTTAGTTTTTCAGATGCAATTACTTGCTGTAGGAATTGAATTGAGAATTATTTTAAATAAATAAATTTTGTATAACTGTTGTGGAAGTATATTAGCCCTTGATTGAAAGGGGTTAAAGTGAAGGAAGAAGGCTGGAATTGCAATGGGGTATGATGCCCAACGCAATTAAAACACCATGGCTTACGGTGGGGAATTTAACCCATATGTTTGATTTTAGATACAAATAATTTTTGGCAAGATGTACAAATCATCCTTGACAAGGTGAATGTTTTGTATATTACACTTACAGAGTTGTATTTTAATGATGGTAGTGCCTCTTGGCGCATGGACGGTTAGTTGCAATTCTTGTGATCTAATAAAAACATTGGTAAATAGCTGATGCTGTCTTTATACGATTTTCCATCCGTCTGGCTAGTAGCAGTGGGATTAAATACTTTACTCCTAACTATAGTTTGGCTTGCACCAAAAAAGCTGCTTACTCCTGCTGGAATCTTAAATGCTTGGTTGTTGGGTGTTTTAATTTGGGGAACTCTTGGTTTAAAGGGCTATACCATAGTTTCTGTTTATTTTATAGTTGGTTCGGCTGTCACGCGCATCGGTATGGCACAAAAGGAAGCCGAAGGTATAGCAGAAAAGCGCTCTGGAGCCAGGGGGCCAGAAAATGTTTGGGGTTCGGCTTTTACTGCTGCTTTGTGCGCTTTAGGAGTCGGAATCATCGATTGGTTGGGGACAGATGAAATGCTTTTTCTCCGTTCTTTATTACTTTTAGGTTATGTGGCAAGCTTCTGTACTAAGCTTTCCGATACCTGTGCTAGTGAAGTTGGTAAAGCCTATGGTAAACGTACTTTTTTAATTACCACTCTTCAACCAGTACCCCGAGGTACCGAAGGCGCTGTCAGCCTTGAAGGTACTCTTGCTGGAATCTTCGCTTCTGTGGTGCTGGCAATTCTTGGCTGGGGAATTAATTTAATTGATGGCTGGGATATTATATGGTGTGTGTTAGCCGCGTTTATTGCCACTAATTTAGAAAGTGTCATCGGAGCGACTTTGCAATCCCGATGGCAGTGGCTTACTAATGAATTAGTTAATGTTCTCAACACTTTTATAGGAGCTACTGCTGCAATACTATTTGCCTGGATGCGGGCAAATATTTAGAATATAATGTTTGATAAAATACAAGTTGTTTAAGTTGTTTTGTTTTAAATCAGGCAATTTATAAGTATTTTTACGCAATATTCATCAAGATTTATTGCTGTATTGCGGTGAGACAACTTGACATAAAAGTAGCATTTTCCTTATTAAGTGTCAGTTGAATGGAATTTATTGAAATTTTATCACTGTATATTTTTTAAGGGTACTTCTAAGTATAAACTTTATGGAATCTTCATCGTTTTTGACTGTTGACGACCGACTAATTTCAGTACAACAAGCAGTACAATATTTGCAAGTTAGTGGAAAGTTAGGTCAGTTTATTCGGGATATTCTGCGGCAAGACGTAATTGAGCAAGAGATTAAAGCAAAAACTGAAATTGAACTTTCTCCAGCTTTAACCGAACAAGCAATTATTGATTTTCGGCTTAAGAATGAACTTAGCGATCAGCAAAAGTTTCAGGATTGGTTAAATAATAGTGGTATAGATTATGCCACATTTCATTCTACAGTTGCTTTTGGGTTTAAATTAGAAAAACTGAAAAATTTGATTGCAGAGCCAAAATTAGCAGAATATTTTATTGAAAGAAAAATTTTTTTGGATAGGGTGGTACTTTCTCGGATTATTGTTGATAATCGGGAGTTAGCCGAGGAGTTGCACACCCAAATCGAAGAAGGAATTAGTTTTGAGCAGCTCGCTAGGGAATATTCTTTAGCTGACGATCGCATTGTTAACGGTATGATGGGACCTGTAAGTAGAGGAACAATGCCGGATACACTGCGAGCTGCTGTAGATATAGCTAATGCTGGGGATATTTTAGGACCATTAGAATTGGATTCACGTTACGGATTGTTTCGTTTGGAACAACTTTTACCAGCATCCTTGGAAGATACTCAACTCAAGCAAGCACTACAAAATGAATTGTTCGAGAAATGGCTAGCAGAGAAAATTCAAAAGCTAACGGTCAAACTACAAGTAAAATAGAATTTTGGGATCGTCAATCTCCTATAGCAAAAGTTTTACCAACGGATGTTTGGAAGGAACCTCCTCTATGTTGGCTAAGTTCCGAACAACAAACTTTGTTGCAGAATCAATCGGATATTCTTGATTTTCGTTTAGGAGAGAAAATTTGGAATCAAGAAACTGTTGGTTATCAATTTTTGATTGTTTCTGGTAAGGTTCGTTTGCGTGAAAAAGGTGTGGGTAAACCGATAGCCACTTTAGAAGTAGGAGATTGGTTTGGTGATTTAAATAATTATCCCACAGAATGTAAAGCTGTAGCCGCGAGTAAAGAAGTTTTAGTTTGGCGTACCAATACAGCTTTATGGGCTGAATTCTCCACTCCCCAAATTCAAGAGTTTTGGCAAGGGGATAAGGAGATAAGGAGACAAGGGGATAAAAGGATAAAGGGGCAAGAAGATAAGGAGATAAGGGGGCAAGGGGATAAGGTAGAAACGTTTTCTCCCCATGCCAATACGTCTGGTTATCCTTTTGTTTCTAATCCGAATAGTGCTGCTGCTTGTTTGACTATGGTGTCGCAGTATTTGGAAATTCCGGTGAAGTTGGAATGGGTACAACGTCAATTGCGATCGCAACGTGTTAAACATGTTGTGGAGGCTGGTGAAAAGTTAGGTTTGGTGTTGCGGAAGTTGCGGGTTAGTTGGGATGATTTAGGACAACTTTCTTTTCCAGCTTTATTGTTTGGTGGTAATTCTGAATCTGCTAATTGGATCGTAGCTTATGAGCGTAAAGCCAATAATTTGATTATTGCTAATCCCCAAAATCCAGATTTTACTTGCGAAACAGTATCTCGCGAACAACTTGAAACATTTTGGGATGGTTATTTATGGCAAGTAGAAGTTGTTCAAAAGCAAGAAAAGTTTAATTTAAGTTGGTTTTTACCGGCTGTTTGGCAATATAAGGGTTTACTGACAGAAGTACTTTTAGCATCCTTTACTTTACAACTACTGGGATTAACTACACCGTTAATTACTCAAGTAATCATCGATAAAGTCATGGTACAAGAGAGTTTAGCTACTCTCGATGTTATGGCGATCGCGTTGTTGTTGGTGGGGATATTTGAGTCGGTGTTGGGAATTCTAAGGTTATTTATCTTTACCCATACAGCACGGCGTTTGGATTTAAGTTTATCGGCGCAGTTATTTCGCCACTTAATGCGTTTACCTTTATCTTATTTTGAATCCCGTCGGGTAGGGGATACTGTCGCCAGGGTTCAAGAATTAGAACAAATTCGTCAGTTTCTCACCGGTACTGCATTAACTGTTGTTCTCGATAGCATTTTTGCTGTAGTTTATCTCGTATTAATGTTTTACTATAGCGCTACACTTACATTTGTAGCATTGGCTGTATTACCTTTATTTGCGGGATTAACTCTCACAGCAACGCCAATTCTCCGTAAATGGTTGAATGAGACTTTTAACCGTAGCGCTGACAGTCAATCATTCTTGGTGGAAACAGTTACGGGAATTCATTCGGTAAAAGCCCATGCAGCGGAGCCAGCAACGAGAGATAGATGGGAAGGTTTATTTGCTCGTTTTATTCGCACTGGTTTTAAAGCTTCTACAACTTCTAACATTAGTAGTAATATTGGTGACTTTCTGACTAAATTATCCAGTCTGTTAATACTTTGGTTTGGAGCCAAATTAGTTATTGAAAACAACTTTACTGTAGGGCAATTAGTTGCCTTTCAAATGCTTTCAGGAAGAGTTACTGGACCTTTATTAAGATTAGTTCAATTGTGGCAAAATTTACAACAAGTCTTATTATCGGTAGATAGAATCGGCGATATTCTGAATGTCTCTCCAGAAGCAGAAGCGGGAACTGGATTAGTATTACCAGCACTCCAAGGAGAAGTTACCTTTGAACAAGTATTCTTCCGTTATAAAGCTAATACAGAACCAGTTTTGAAAGGGATTTCCTTTAATGTGGAACCCGGACAATTTGTTGGTATAGTTGGACGCAGTGGCTCTGGTAAAAGTACTCTTTCCAAGTTATTACAAAGACTATATCAAATAGAATCGGGACGTATTCTTATTGATGGATTCGATGTGAAAAGTGTAGATTTAGCCTCCTTGCGGCAACAAATAGGGGTAGTTTTACAAGAAGACTTTTTGTTTAACGGCAGTATTTTAGAAAACATTACCTTAGGAAATCCTGAAATTACAGCAGAGCAAGTAGTACAAGCAGCGAGAATGGCTGTTGCTCACGACTTTATTAGTGAATTGCCCCAAGGCTATGAAAGTAACGTTGGTGAAAGAGGTACCGCTTTATCTGGAGGGCAAAGACAGCGGATTGCTTTAGCAAGATTGTTTCTTTTGCAAGCGCCAATATTAATTTTGGATGAAGCAACTAGCGCTTTAGATAGCGAAACTGAACAACAGGTATTACAAAATTTACAAAAGACTACTCAAGGGAAAACAGTATTTTTGATTGCCCATCGTTTTGCACCATTGAAACGTGCCGACATGATATTGGTGATGGAAAAAGGAATTATTGCTGAAAGGGGTACTCATGAAGAATTATTAAGACAGAAAGGATTGTATTATTCCCTTTATCAGAAACAGCAGATGAATGTTTAAGAATTTAGAATTTAGAATGCCCGAATTTAGAATTGGGCATTGGGCATTGGGCATTGGGCATTGGATTAAAAAAATGCCGATTGTAAATTAAAAATGCCCCTACACACCATTAAATTGCGATCGCTATTTAGCTGTATAAAGCCTTAAAAATGCCTTTATCCACGATTAAATTGCCATAGCCTTCCTTATTGTAGGGTGTGTAACGGCTCGAATATTTATCCATAGAAACTGTAAATTAAAAAATGCCGTTACGCACCATTAAATTGCCATCGGATCGAGATTGTAAATTAAACAATGCCGTTATATACGATTGAAGTAGTGGAAAAACAACTTTCATGAAAACCTGAAGTTATGGCAATGTTGCTTTGAGAGGTAAATCTACGCAAGAAATATCACTATATTTATATTCCTCTTCCAATAAATCCACGCCGAATTCTTTAAAGAAAGCTTTAGTTTGACGGAAAGCTGTTTCAAGGTTTTCTTGATAGTAATCGCCACAACAAACAGTGGAACAATGATTTAAAAGGTATCCAAACAAATACTCACAGTCTTTCACATACTGACATAAATCTACCATGATATGAGTATGCCAAGTAAAATCTACTATTGGTGGTGGAGCGAGTCTTGTAGCTGGATGAATAGATTTTATATACAGAAATAACTTATAGTAACTAATACCCAATTGTACGTCTTGGGGTGGCCATCCTTTAGAGGATAATTCATTTTTGATTGCCTCAAAATTTAAGCGTTCTAACTTTTCCAAGAACAAATTTTTACTCATCGTTTTTTGAACCATATCAAATTTAATCTCATCCTCTAATACCTATTAATCAAGACTTCAAAGTCTTATGAGTGTCAATTATTTTATTACAAGTACAGGTTTCGCTTCTGACTAAAATTCAGCTTGCTCTAGAAATTTGTCTGTTGATATAGCAAACCCTAGCTAATTTATAACTTTTATCTCCTGACTTTTTATGAGAGAAAGTGACAGTTTGTAAAAATAGCTTTTGTCTTTTCATAAAACTGAATTAAATTATCTCCCATTTTTTACTTTTATGACTATCTATGTTAAATATTAGTTGTTTATTTAACAAATATATGATGAGTTAGTTTTTGATAATACATTTTTTTTTATTATTTAAAAAACTGTCTACAACATAATTTTTTTTAGAAAAAGTATCTTATAATATGTCTAAAAATATGTATTGTAATCAACAATTTATCTTTGCTATTTATTTTTAATCATACAAACTGAATATCCTTTTCAAATACATCGGAATTATTTAAACAATTAGCTAAAAAAACTCTGTGCCCCGAGGCTGCAAAAAATATAATCCCGATGCCAACGGATTTGATATCATTGCTTATTTTCTATTAAACATTCAACTGTTTCAGTATAAATATTTGTATTTTTGAGAATTTGTTTAGATTCACAGATGAAAGAATTAAGTTGATAAATTAATTTATTTTTTGATTCAGCTTCTCTCTTTTGATATTTTAGTGCTTGAATTAAGTTATCACTATAGTTAGTTAAATAGAGATTTAATTCATTAAATAAAATATTAATTCGCTGTTGAAAATCTTCATCAATATAATTGTTAATATTTTGATTGATATCATCAATGCTTTTTTCGAGAGAATGATTAACTTGTGAAATTACATCTTCTAAAGAAACAATATAACGATTTTCTTTTTTATCGGGTTTTTTGATTTTTTCTACTACTTTTATAGGAATCAACCATAAAGTCCACCATTTTCTTTCCTGCTTCTCTATAAAATCATAACCTTGCTCTATATATCTAGTTTGACTTTCAATATTTGGTTTCAATATTTGAATATCATCAACAGCTAACATCGGTTGTGGTAATGAAAGATTAACATCAAAAACTTCATTTAATCTTTCTTGAGCATGTTTTATAATCGGTTTTGTTTCTTTATCAATAAAATCAATTATTCCTGTACGCGCTTGTGAAATCTCTTTGCGTGTTTGCTCCCGAATTCCAGATAATAAATGTTCGGCTCTTTCCTTAGAATATACCACTGCTTGATTCGCAAAACTTTCAGCTTCTATTTCATCAACAAATTCAAAAATTCCAGAACTTTTAAATTCCACCTTAGATTTTATTCGTCGTGAAATCCATTTGGGAAATATTTCAAAATTACCAATCTTCTTTAAAAAAAAATCTCTGGCTTTAATATCTCTTTGTCGCAACCAACTACCGCGTTGATATTCTGATTCCACAAAATATTTTTCAACACTCATTTTGGCATTTTTTTTTAATTCAATCAGAAGATTATTTAAATTATTTTCCAGATTTTTTCTAATTGTATTTACTTCCTGTAAACGATCGCGACATTGATTAAGACGCTCTAAATCTTGTTTCAACTCTCCTAATTCTACCCTGAGTTTTTCTTCATCCTGATTTATTGCACTACTCCGGAGTTGTACATCGTCATTAAATGTTGCTAGATGATTACCAGCTATTTTAAGAGCAGAAATCATACACCTTGGTGCAGCTTCCTTCATTAAAGCAGCGATCGCATTATTTAAAAACGGCTCAAAACCAGATTTTTCCCACAATATCTCAGCTTTACGCTGCAAATCTCCAACAGTGGCATGTTGTAACTCTTCTTCCCAATCAATTCCAAATACCTCTTGGGCTAAAGCCGTTACAGTCTTCATTTCACTAACTTTAATATCTGGAAACTGCTGCAATTCCATCAAAAAATTCGCCGAAGTAAACGCACGTCTGGCAGAAATTTCAAATACCCGGTTTCTATCTCCAACTTCACCAATACCGAATTCCGCAGCAACAAAATCCTCAACTTGTTGTGGATTCATATCACCATCTCGACGCTGATCGATTTTATTAACCAAAACATAGAAATTATCTTTTCCCCGCAATTGAATCACTTTTTCAACATCTTGCTTAACCTTTTCTGCGGCTTCATTTTTTAATTGAGTAAAATCTAAAACAATTAAAACTATGGAACATTTATCAAGTTGTTCAGCTACAACTGCTTGCAATTGTAAATTATCTCCTGCTTCATTCGGCCCAGGTGTATCAACAATTACCAGATTACCTTGAATTTTCCTGTGATTTTTATCCCCTAAAGAACGGCAAAATGATGTTTTAATTCGAGGAACATCTTCAAGAAATTGAATTGGATCTGCTTGGGGATCTAAAATACTGCAAAGCCTGACAATATCATTCAAACTAGTTAATGTGTGAGCAATATTTTTATGCCCTATAGATTTACGAGGTATTGACTCAACAACCTTTAATTGTTGAATCAAATTAGGCATTATTTGTAAATGAGGATAATGAGCAAGTCTTTCCTTTACAGTTTCCAAACCCCATTGATTAATTTTATTTCGTAAAGAAACTAAAGTATCTTGAAAAACAGATAAAATACCAGCACTTAAAGTTAAAACAGGTTTTTCTAAACCAACATCAAAAATAATTTCAGTAGGAAGCGTAGTCATAGCAGAATTACGACTGGGGAGAATATCTTCTCCCGCAACAGCATTCACAATAGTTGATTTACCAGCTTTCATTGGAGCAACAATTGCCATTCTCAACTCCAAATTTTCTACCTTGCTGATTTCATTTCTTATTTGTTTTTCAAACTCAACATACTTATTCTCAAAATTATCAAAACTTAGTGCTGTACTCCCACGGTTGATTAAATCGCTAATTTCCCCTAATAACTTAATAACGTCTTGCTGTAATTCTTGTATATTCGGTGTAATTACTTCAGCTATCATAAAATTTTATCCTGTATTTTACGAATTTACATCCATTTTTGCCGATCAAATTCACAATGAGATCGGTGAAAATACAGTTGTATAATTTCTGATTGATTCGGATCTAATTACCCCCAGTTTTGAGGATGTAGTAGCGGTTCTGGCGGTT
>DESS01000095.1:27563-37992 GCA_002361335.1 Richelia sp. UBA3308 | reverse complement strand
GTTTAAAGCCTTATTACCACTCACCCCATCACCCCTCCCTAATTCTTATCCGGCATTACTATTTTCAACGCTGACAACGAGTAAAATACAAACATAAATCCGATTAAAAATTCTGCAAGTAAGTATAAAAAACAGCAATGTACAAAGTTCACTTAAAACAAGCTCAAACCCAACTAGCTGAATTAATAGAAGAAGCTGCAAATGGTAAAGAAGTGATTATATTCCGCAATGATGGAACATCTTTTCAGATTATCCCAATAAAAGCAGAAAAACCATATCCTAAATTTGGTAGCGCCAAAGGTTTAGTTGAAATGTCGGATGATTTTGATGAACCATTAGAAGACTTTCAGGAGTATGCTCCATGAAATTGCTTCTTGATACTCATACATTCTTATGGTTCATTGGTGGAAATATCAATTTGAGTAATACAGCTAGGAATGCAATTGAGAATATAAGCAATCAGCGATTTATCAGCATTGCAACACTTTGGGAAATATCTATTAAAATTAGCATTGGAAAACTGAAATTGGGACTATCACTTATAGAATTGGTAGAACAAGAAGTTTATGGAAATGCAATAGAAATACTAGAAATATCTTCGGAACATTTAGATGAATTAGTAAAGTTGCCTTTTCATCATAAAGACCCTTTTGATAGACTTATTATTGCACAAAGCTTGGTAGAAGATATGACTTTAGTATCGAAAGATGTAGCTTTTCAAAATTATCTTATAAAGCTATTGTGGTAAGAAGCGCGTGAAATTATTCTTCGGATGAAATTCCCTGGTAAATATAAAGACGATCACAATTTGATGAGATGATGGAATATATCCAACAAGAGCGTCGTGAAGATTATGCTCGAATAGAAGAATATTACCGTCAGTTAGATGCACAGAATGAAGCTAAATAGTCTCTTCCTTAGAGAAAATTACTGATAAAAAACTCATAGAGAAATATTTTTCCTAAATAACTATTAAAAGCATCCGGAATATTACTCAATAATTTGTAGTACTTTAGCGTTGTAGTTAGATTTACGGTTAAACAAAAAACTACAAGCCCCACCAGGGAATCAAATTATTTAGTATTATTCCTCAATCATGGACAAATATCGTCGTTTACTTAAAAAACCTTTTATACTTTTTCCGATTACGTTTGTATTAATCTTCTTTCTCTCGTTTCCTTGGGTAAATGCTCAACAACCGCCGAAGCCGAAGCCGCAACAGTGGCAGATTAACGGTATTTTGGCTGCTTTGGATGATGATTATGACAAAGTGAAGGGAGATGCTTTGAGTCAATTAGCTAGATATGAAGCTAAAGATTTGAAAGTTGTACTAAAGCAATCAGAAGATGTTGCTAAAAAAGCTGTCACACTTTTTAAAGATAAATCCATTGATTCAGATATTCGTGGTAGTGCAGCAGAAGCATTGGGGAATATGGGAGATGCTGCTAAACCCTACCTTAAAGATATTCTCGACTTAATCAAAGATAAATCCGTTGATTCAAATGTTCGTGCTAGTGCAGTAGGAGCTTTGGGGAATATGGGAGATGCTACTAAACCCTACCTTCAAGACATCCTTGATTTGTACGAAGATAAATCAGTTGACTTAAATATTCGTATTGCTACAGTATTCATTTTGAAGAATATGGGTGATAAAGCTAAGCCCTATATAAAAGACATCTTTGATATTGTTAGAGATGAATCGGTTGACTCAAATAATCGTAGTGCTGCTGTATTTGCATTGAGTAATATGGGAGATGCTGCTAAACCCTATATCAAAGAAATATTTGACTTAATCAAAGATAAATCAGTTGACTCGCATGTTCGTTTTGGTGCTGCACAAAGTTTGGTTAATATGGGGGATGCTGGTAAACCCTACCTCAAAGAAATTCTCGATATTGTCGGAGATACATCCATTGATTCAAGTATTCGTAGCGCTGCAGCACAAGCTTTGGGAAGTATGGGGGATGCTGCTAAACCCTACCTTAAAGATATCATTGATATTCTTAAAGATAAATCTGTTGACTCATGGATTCGTAGTAATGCAGCAGAAGCTTTGGGAAATATGGGTGATGCTGCAAAACCTTACTTTAAAGATATTCTCAACTTAGTCAAAGATAAATCAATTTACTTATATGTTCGTAGTAGTGCTGCACAAGCTTTAGGGAATATACAGCAACTAAAGTTAGAAGAAATTGTTATCATTCTTGATAACATTTATTATGCAGGTCAATCAAATCAAAATACAGGTTTTTGGTCAGGATTTGAATATTGGCGTTTCCTAACCTACTACCTCGGTGGTGGAACCGAAGATGTAAAAACCCTACTCAAATGGATGGGTTATCCCAAAAAACTTCCAGATAAACTAACCCACGACGAAGCCGTTAAAACTTTAAAAACCTTTGCCAAAGCATGGCAACCTACTCAAGATTTAACTCGATCGCGAAATGATTTAGCAAGAAGAATTGGACAAGTCGCCAAAAAAACATCATGGCGATCGCAAGATATTATTTTACTCCAACAACATTACAATAATCTCAAACAAGCGGGATACAACGAAGCTGACACCCTAAAATCGGTAATCGTTAACCTCAAAGGTTGGCAATGGTTTTCCCAATTCAGAAATATCATTTTAATTCACGCTGCTTTCTGGTTGCTACTCATCTTCGCTTATCCCAAATCTCCCCAAATTCAAGCCATCTTTTTCTGGAATCCTTGGGTAAGACGCATTTTCGGTATGGGTTATGTCGGCTTTCTCCTGGCTTGGATTCCCTTCCTGCGTCACAAACTATTTGAACCTTTTCAACCTTCCCTTCTCGCTGATGCTGGTTTAAATAACTTTGACGAAAGAATATATTTTCCCGAATCTGGTGTTGTAGAGACGCGATACATCGCGTCTCCATCTCCATCAAAAATTAAACCAATTTCCCAAGCAATTCCTAATATCCAAGGGCAAATAGTATTAGAAGGAGATTCGGGTTTGGGTAAATCAATGTTTCTCCGCTACCTGATCAAAACTTCAAAGCGAATTATAGTATTTCTACCAGCTAGTAAATGCGATAAAGGTGTAATTGAAGCCATCCAAAATAAACTCCACGGACAAGCACAAGACGCTCAATTCCTCAAAAATCTTATCTATAGCGGCGCAATTGATATTTGTATTGATGGACTAAACGAAGTTACAGCCGATACCCGCGCCCAAATTAAACAATTTGTCGAAAGCTATTTCCGGGGTAATATTATCATTACTACCCAACCGTTGGAATGGGAACCACCTTCCACCGCAAAAACTTATTATTTACAACCTTTAGAGCGATCGCAAATTCAACAATTTCTATATTCTCGTCAACCACACCTCCCTACAGATGCCAAAATTCAAGGTAGCGATTACGAAAAACTTTGCGATCGCTATCTCAACGAAAGCTTCAACACCCCACAAACACCCGAAGAATTAACCGCAGTCAAAAGGATTCTTTCCAACCCCATGGATTTGACGCTAATTGCTCTGATGCTCTCCCAAGACGAACATCCCGATTTATTCCACCTACAAGAACAACAATACAACTTAATGGCAGAAGAATACGAACGTTTTTGGAAACAGGAATTTCCCCTCAAACAACTTTCTGAAGCCGTTTATCAAATGCGAATTAACGATGAAAGCGCTTTACCAGCAGATCAATTTTACAACGAATTAGTCTGTATGGAAGACGAAAAATACAAAATGGTAGTCAGCCGTCAGTGGCAAGATTCCGACAGTGAAGCACATAAACAATGGTACTTCCGTCATGATAAAATAATGGATTACTTTATCGTTCAAACCTTCCTCGGCGACAGCGATGAATCAGAATCGAGATTAATTGAGAATATTGGCGATTCACGTTTTCGCGGAGTTTATTTTCTCCTGGCAACCTTACTACCCTTAAATCAAGCTAAAGACTTACGAGAAAAATTGATCAATTACGCTGCCGATACTAAAGACCATACCGTAAGCGATACCTTTGTACAATTGTTGAGAGCAAGGTGATTCGATTTTAGATTTTTGATTTTTGGTAGAGACGCAATATATCGCGTCTCTACAACCCATTACCATTAATCGCACAGAGCAGTAGTCCGATTTTCCATTTTTTGAAGCTAGAATCTAGTTAAAGATTAAGAATTCCAGAAATCTTTTTTTTATTATTGCACATCCACTCATCTTAGTGAATAATGTATTTCTAGATGTGCAATAATTTATGGGTTGATATAAAATTGTGTAATGTCAAACAAAGGTCGTCCGAGTTCCGGTCGTATTGTCAAGTCAGCAACATTGAAAGTGCGCCCCGATGCTTGGGAAAAATTCCAAGCTTTGGCGAAGAAGATGGGTGTTACGAGATCGCGGTTAGTAGAGAAAATAGCCGACAAGGAAGTAAGTCTCTCAACAGAAAGCCAAGTCTTGGCAGCATCAATGGGGGAGTGCTCAAACAACTAGCTTCATCTCTAGAAGATCAAATTGAATATCACAAAAAACAAGCGATTTCCCTTGATGTGAAGCTAAAGGAAGTTCAGAAGATATTAAGTGATCTAGAGGTTAGCAGTAATAACTCAGATTAAAGCTGTTTATCTGTTTGCCAGGTAAACAGCTTTAAATTTGCAAAAAAAAGAACCACATAGTTGCTAACTAATTGAAAATAACAGCAACTAAATGGCTTTTAGTTCAAAAAACACTGCTTTAATTATGACACAAAACCCATCTCGCTGGACAGACAAGCATCTAAAATTCGCCTTAAAATTTAGAATAGGAGCTGTAGCCGAACATCTTTGGAGGTGGTTACTAACACTTCCAAAAGTTTTCGATGAAAAAATAGAATTTACAATTAAAGAATTTCAACAATATGTAAAGAAACAACGAGGAGTATCCCATGACTTTGGATGGGTAAGGAAGCAATTCAATAAACTAGTGTTCCTCCGAATAATCCACATTGACAAAGATTTCGGTCACAATACTTACCGTATAGAGCTAAGACATCCAGAGGCTGTAATCCCCAAAAAACCTGCCGAGAGAAACTCACATTATCATCAAGTTTCTCTCAAAAAAACAACCTCAAACGATTGTAATTCCGAAATAGGTATTAGCAGCAGCAGCAATTCTTCTATTGACACTATCTATACGGATTCATTGGGTAGTGAGTCCAGTAGTAAAAACAACAAAGACTCTAGAGAGCATCAACCCGCCGATATTCAAGAACAAAAACGACGGCTTTTGATAATTAGACTTTGTGCAAAATACGGTATTCTTTTCAACCCAAATAAAGCTACAACGGATGAATTATACAAATATTCCCTTGAAGAAATTGGAGAGAGTTTAGAACTATATAAACACCGAAGTAAATCGTCTAAAATCGACAATCCGCCAGGATGGTTAATAACATGTTTAAGATTTAGATATTTTGATGATTGTTATTATTCTTACGATAGTTTTATTACAGATATGGAGGAGGTATTTAAGAATATTTCAGATTTAGAGGATGATTGTATTTTGGATTATAAAAAATCCTTCACTCAATAGGAAGCGAAGGCAAAGTAGAAAAAAATAACAATTATTATGAATCATAAATCAAATTATCATAATTGCAACAAGTTCAACAATTGGATCAAAAATTTATCGTGGTAAACTACGTCAAATTATCGAACAATAAGAGCATGTTTCTAAAGTAGAATTATATACTTTACATAGCGATAGATAGGTGCAGCTACACAAGCAAAACCCATGTTCATGGGTTTAAAATTTATTAGTCCACGCAGGTGGACTTTGCTTGTGTAGTAGCGGTTTTAACCGCCTGAACCGCAACTACATCCTCTAAGACAATATAGAAACTAACAACCTTAAATACAGATAATTTAGAAAATACCTCAGATTTTTAATTATACAGCCTACGCAGGTAGGCTTTGTAAATGTAGCCACACCGATCATCGGTGTGGGCTATTTACCATAATCACTCACAATTTAACGATCGTAACTACAAGCGATCGCCAATTCGGCATGTTGCAATAAAGTATCTTTATCCAACATCTCAACGGAATATTGGGGTGTTTCCTTCAATAACTTCTCAATTCTGTTATTAGCAGCTTCCACCACCGACTGATCAAGAGTACCATTTTGCAAACAAACTTCAAAATCTTCAGCAATAAACTCAATTCGTTCATTAGAAGATGAAGGCAAATTACCACCAATTAAAAAGATATCACAACCCGCATTCAAGGTTTCTGCTACCGTACCACTCTTACTATACATATCCGCAACCGCCTTCATATCTAAATCATCCGATACCACAACTCCTTCAAAACCAAGTTTGTCTCTAAGTAGCTCTTTCAAAATTGGTTTGCAAAATGTTGCCGGTTTATCTCCTCCTATGAGCAGAAAGACAATATGAGCCGTCATAATTAAAGGTATTTTTTCCGCAATTAAAGCTTTGAAAGGTATTAATTCTCGCTTGTGCAATTCTTCCTCAGTTAAACTCAATACCGGCAATGCCAAATGAGAGTCAATACTCGTATCTCCGTGTCCGGGGAAATGTTTAGCACAAGCAATAATTCCCGATTCTTTGAGTCCAAGAAAATATTCTTTAACATATTCAGCTACCTTTTCAGGGGTTTTATCAAAAGCACGAGGTCCAATTACCGGATTTTCAGGGTTAGAAAAAACATCAGCGACAGGTGCCCAAGAAACGTTAATTCCCAAGGATTTTAATTCTATTGCCATGGCGATCGCCACTTCTTTGGCTCGTTTTCGACACACATAACTATAGGGAAATCGCGTAATCGGTAAAGGCGGACGAATCACTCTTCCTCCTTCATGATCCATAGAAAAAAACATCGATTTCCGTTCCGTATATTCTCGTATTTCTTCACTTAATTCTTTAAAACTTTGTAACCAGACTTCATAGGGCTCGCCATCACGGAAATTTTTCGCAAAAAAACAAACCCCCACCGGTTTTAATTTACTCAGTATTCGTTTATCTTCATCGGTTAATGCAGTACCTGAAACTCCGAAAATTAAGTGGTTGCCAAACATACTTAAATCAATTATCAATTCTCAATTATCAAAATAATATAAGGTTAGGAGTTCCTACTTTTTAAGTGGTTTTTATACGATTTGCGGATACTCTAGTAGAGTAAGTTTATTTTTTCAGAAAACTAAAAAATATTGCCATTATAGTAACTAAATAATTCATAATTCCTAACTCAATATTCTTTACTGACAATTAAATTTTCCAATGCCCATATCAAAAGTTATCTTTCACATGGCATTCCCCGTAACCGATATTGCTCAAACAAAGGCATATTATGTCGATGGTTTGGGATGCACCCCCGGTAGAGAAAACCGTAATGCTTTAATTCTCAATCTTTACGGACATCAATTAGTCGCACACGTTACAAAGGAACCCCTTACACCCCAAAAAACTATTTATCCCAGACATTTCGGATTAGTTTTCACCTCCGAAGCTGATTGGGAAAACTTATTAACAAGAGCGCAACAGCAGAATTTACCTTTTCGGGAATCAGCTAAAAACCGTTTTGTAAATTCTCCTCTCCAACATCGCACCTTCTTTCTAGAAGACCCATTTTACAACTTAATGGAATACAAATATTACCGGTATCCAGAAGCAATTTTTGGCAATGCTGAATTTACCCAAATTGGCGATGGCACTTAATTGGTTTTGATAATGCATTGGCGATGGCGCTTAAACTTCTAATATCAGTTAACATCCAAGCATGATTTAAAACTGGCACTTGGATATTATCTCCCACAGGCATTCTAGAACTATCAGCCGGAACAATCATCGCGTCGAAAGGTGTCCAAATCGAAGTAAAATTAATTTGAGACAACATTTGTGCATCACGATTCAAATCTGTGAGAAAAGCACTTGATGGACGCATTTGTACACAACCAAGCCCTTGATTAAAATAAGCGATTACAGTACCGTGATTTGGCGCTGATAGACTAATAAATCGCTGTACGCGCTTGATTCCACCTAATCTTTGTAGGTAATAACGACTCACAATCCCACCCATACTAAAACCTAGTAAATCAAAAGCTTGTTCTGGTGGAAAAATCCGATCAACTTTCGCCGCTACCTGTTTCCCTAAATCATCCAATCCCTTTGTGCCACTCGACGGCACCAAATCCAAATCGTAAACCTTCCAACCACCTTCATTCAGGTACGAAACCATTTTACGGAATACTTTAGCAGTGTCCCAAATACCATGTACTAACAATACCGGATTTCTCTCCTGACTTTTCTGATTCATTATTAGTTGTTAGTCGTTATTGGTTAGTTGTCAGTTGTTTAATTTTCCTCAATTCTCTCCATCCCCCAATCCATTTAATGTAAAGTTTTGTTAAATCAGCTTTCACATTCTTGCTCTAAGTTACCAGAAAATTTCATAATTGATTTGAATAATATCCCAAGCTTCAATCCCTTGAAAGATAAGCCATTGAGGGTTTGTAGTTGGTAATATCATAACCATTGTCATACTTCGACTATCCGATCGTCACAAATGACTGAAAACCATAGATAATAATACAACCAAGTATTTTTGAGCAATTTTAACAAAAATACGCATTTATTAATTAATTGGGTCAAAATTCGGGTATAAAAGACAAATAATTACATTTGGTACGATCAAAAACTTAACTAGAGGGGATTATGAAACTTATTTCTGGAATTTTTAGTGGAAATAAAAAAAACGGTGACTTTTTTCTAGAATTGAAAGAAAAGCCAGATGAACCGATGCCGGAGGCTAACTCTAAATCAGTTGAAGCATCTAATAATGGAAATGGAGCTAAACCAGCAGGGAAACCAGCAGATACAGTCAAAGTAAAAAATCAAAAAAATAAAGTAAAAGAAGTTCCCGTCAATAAAGTCAAAGAAGTTGATGTTAATTTAATTCAAACAGCCAAAACTGTAAAACCTGAAGCTGTTCCTGTAGAGAACAAAGCCCAAAATAAAGCATCATCTGTTGTAAATAAACCTGATGAGGAGAATAAAGAAACTACTTTTGCTCCCAAATATCTCATACCTAAAAATGATAATATGCGCCGTCGTCCTGGTGCGAATATGAATTCATTTTTAGATATGGCGCGTCAAGTTAAAATTCCCATGAAATAATTCGAGTAGATGCTGCTATACCTCGTAATTTGAATAAATTAATTACTAATTAATTACTAATTAATTATCAATTACTGAGTCTATTAATGGTTATAAAAAACCTGGTTTCTCTAAGAAGCCGGGTTTTTATCCATTTTGAATTGATGATTAACCGAAATTTTCTCTATTTGCTCAAAATCTAAAATCTAAAACCTAAAATCTAAAATCTAAAATCTAAAATCTAAAATTATAAGGATTATTGTGTCATTCGATTAATACCTTAATTAGCCTAAATCTGATAAATATTTTAATAAAAATTATTTAAATATTCTGCCGTTAGATAGATGTTATATCAGAATATCAAAAATTTAGTAGACTATTAGATTAGTTTTAATTTAATATTTTCTTAATGTTTATCTTGACTTATCTGACGGTTAGATTTTTTTTATCATATGAAAGCGAAAGAATTGTTAAAAAGCTACGCAGCGGGTTTAAGAAACTTTAGTGAAGTAGAGCTAACTTCTTTATCTCTGATAGGCGCAAGACTTTGTCATATTAATCTAGAAGCTGCGACATTAGCTGATGCTGATTTAGTAAAAGTTGATTTGTTTAACGCTAGATTATCTAAAGTTAGACTTGCGAGGGCTAATTTAAATCAGGCTGACTTAGGGGAAGCAGATTTGAGAGAAGCAAATCTTAAAGGTGCGAATTTAAGAGGTGCGAATTTAAGAGGTGCGACGCTGATAAATGCAGATTTAAGCCAAGTGGATTTAACAGATGCTTGTTTAAATGGAGCCAAACTACATGGTGCGAATCTAACTGAAGCAAATTTAACAAATGCGAATTTAAAAAGTGCATCTTTGGTGAAAGCTAAGCTGATAGGAACAAATTTGACAAATGCCGATTTAGATCGAGTTAATCTTTATCAAGCAGTAGTTTCCTCAGTTAAACTGAAAAATACGATTTTTTATGGTGCGACAATGCCTAATGGTAAAATTTTTTCTCATCCGAGTTTAGATATAGCAGATGATAATAATTTGAGTGAACAAAATACTTTAAAATTAACTACTTCGGATTTACTGGAATTAGAAGCCTGTATCCAAGAAGCAGTGGCAATTCTTTATTGGAATATTACTCGAAATGAAAAAACAAATTCAGAAACTATAAAAAATATAGTCATACAACAGCTTAATAAATATATTAATTTCAAGTTAACTCTGTTTAATTCACTTGAACAATGAACAATTAATAATGGTTCTTCAGTACTCAGTATACTAAAAATATAAGTAGGTCAGCAAGAAAAA
>DESS01000095.1:25262-27475 GCA_002361335.1 Richelia sp. UBA3308 | reverse complement strand
TTTTTGCGCCAACTTACTTAATAAAAAGATATAAACTTTAAAAACTAAACCGGAAATTAACTGGTTAGGAGAGTGAATATAATTTGTAATTCGTGAATTTAACTATCCATAAAGCTTTATTCGTTTGTAGTGCACCTCCCAGCAGGGCAAAGGTAGTGTACATCATATCATGTCCGCTTAAACAGTTATAATATTTGGTCTGAGTAATGAGTAATGAGTAACAACTAACAACTAACAACTAACAACTAAGTTTCTTGATTTAACATTTGTAAATTGTGTAATGTGGCATACAATCCTCCTTGCTGTAATAATTCTTCATGAGTACCTTGTTCGATTAATTCACCGCGTTTGAGTACAAAAATCCGGTTAACATTGCGAATAGTCGATAAACGGTGGGCAATAATAATAGCAGTACGTTGAGCTAAAAGCCGATTTAAAGCCTTTTGAATTAAAGCTTCGGTGGCTACATCTAAATTGGCAGTTGCTTCATCTAATACTAGAATTTGGGGATTACGTATAGCAGCACGTGCAAAAGCTAAAAGTTGTTTTTCACCGCTAGAAATGTTTGTGCCTCTTTCTCGAAGTTCAGTATTATAAGCTAATGGTAATTCTTGAATAAATTCTTCCACATTTGTCGATCGCGCTGCTTGTTGGATTTCTTCAAAGGTGTAATTATCGCCTAGTGTAATGTTAGTTTTGACATCACCAGCAAATAAAAATCCTTCTTGTAAGATTACCGCCATATATCGTCTTAATTCAGCTTGGGGTATTTCTCGAATATCTATACCATCTATTAAAATACGTCCTCGACTGGGTTCGTAAAGACGACATAATAAACGAATTATAGTACTTTTTCCGGCACCTGTAGGACCGACTAAGGCGATTTTTTCTGAGGGATTAATGGTAAAATCTAAATTCTTGATCGCGTAATCATCATCTTTATAAGCGAACCAAACTTGTTCAAAACGGATTTCTCCTAATTTTGATTGGTTAGTTTTATCGTCGATATTTTCTAAATTTTCAATAATTTCATCAATAAATCCAAATTCAAAGTTCTTGTAGAGCGATTTTTTGGGATTAACTGTATCGCGTATTTCTATGGGTTCATCTAAGATATCAGTAACTCTTTCAATGGCGGTAAATCCTGCTTGAATAATGGTAAACTTTTCTGCAAATTGTCGTAAGGGTTGAAATAATCGTTGAGCGTACAATACAAAACTCGATAATATCCCTACTGTTAATTGTTCTCCTAAAATTAACCAGCCACCAATCAACAATACAGCCGCGATCGCCACTATTGCAATCCATTCTAAGGTTGCTGAAACAGCAGAATCGTGAAAAATAGTTGTATCAACTTCTTTGACGTAACGTTGATTTGTTTGTGCAAATAATTTAGCGTTGAATTTTTCTCGGCGGAATAACTGTACTACATTAATCCCTGTAATGTTTTCCTGTAGCTGGGAATTAAGACCAGAAAGTTCTTCTCTAGCTTTATAATTCGCTTTACGAAACTGCTGTTGGAAGTAAACGATTAGCGCGGATACAGGGAAAAGTAACAAAAGCAGCAATAAAGCTAATTGCCACCTACTTGCGAACATGAAACCCAGAATTACCAAAGTGGAAAATATATCAGAAAATATGCCGATTGCTCCTGTAGAAAATACGTCTCCCAATACTTCTACATCAGATGTTAACCTAGTAATTAATTTACCTACGGGCGTTTTATCAAAAAATCGTACTGCTAAGGAAGTGACGTGAGCAAATAAATCTTTGCGAATATCGGCAGTAATCTTTTGTCCTACCTTTTGGACTAAAAAGCCTTGGAAACCAGTAAGTACAAGGCGAACGATCACGGTAATTAACAAACTTGTTTGGAGAATGTATAATCCTTGTTCTGGATTATTGAGGAGAAATTCGTAAGTGCTGGCTTCTTTACGAATCAACGAAATAACTTGTCCAATTATCAAGGGTTGCATGGCGTTAGCAACTGCTACAGGTATCAGCAGCAACATTGAAATCGCCAAAAGTTTTGTATAAGTACGGGCGTAAGGAATTAAACGCAAAAATAACCGCCAGTCGTTTTTACGCAGACGGTTTTCCCGGTATGATTTCTGTATTGGTTTGGAGATGCTCATAATAACTGAATTATATTAATTTTTTACGAAAATTTTTACTAAAAATAATCACTATTTTTAAACGAAGGAAGAGCGGAG
>DESS01000095.1:21944-25189 GCA_002361335.1 Richelia sp. UBA3308 | reverse complement strand
AATGCCCAACCCATTCACGCGCAACCTGGGGCGTATCTTCCACCACTAGACGGTGGGGAATTAAACCCATATGTTTAAGTTAAAGGTAAGGTTTAGAGATTATAGATGAGGGATTTGGGAGTTATGAATTATCAATTTTCAAGATTTTCAACCTTCCTTAAATAATAAAATGCTGCTCCCTATCACACTGATTTGTCGCAACAGCTGCCAAAGCCGCTTGCTTTACCAAACGATTATGGGAAACTTGGATATTTTATTTTTCTAATCTCCTTTAATAAAGAAACCGGACAGAATGTAAATAAGAGTGAAACTTATTAGTGGGAAATAAGGATAATTTGAGTAAATTATGGCAGAAATTGAAACTGCACGACTGCGACTCAGACCTTACATGCTGGATGATTTGGATAGACTTACTATTATTTTGAGCAATCCAGAGGTGATGAAATATTCACCTAGAGGACCAATAGCCAAAGGTAAGGAAAAACAAGTTACGCGGGAAATTTTAGAACATTTCATCGAACATTGGGAGAAATACGGTTTCGGAGTATGGGCTGCCATCGAAAAAGCTAGTGGTAAATTAATTGGTCATTGTGGACTCAATTATCTACCCAATAGTCCCGAAATTGAACTTCTCTATCGCTTTGACCAAAATTACTGGAATCAAGGAATCGCTACTGAAGCTACCTTAGCTAGCTTAGAGTATGGTTTCTCTTCCGCTAAACTCTACAAAATTGTGGCGATCGCCGCTCCGGAACATATAGCTTCTCGCCGGGTTATGGAAAAAGTTGGTTTTAAGTATGAAAAAAATGCTCGCTTCTACAAATTAGATGTGGTTTACTATTCTATTACTAAAGATGAATGGCAACCTGATGATTTTTAATTCTTAATTATTAATTCCTAATTCCTAATTTATGGAGACGCGGCATACCTCGTCTCTACTTTATTACTTCCTCAATTGAAGACTCATAAACAAAAAACACTCATTCACTCACAATCAATCAGATATTTTTATTCATATTCCGTTACAATCTCGTTACTGAAATTTACATAAAATTTTTTATTGATAATTCTTTCTATTAATTTACGAGATTACAAGTCATTTGGGTGTAATATGGGGTTTGTATTCTGAGGGAAGCAGTAAAACTAATTTTACTCACTTTGATTAAATAGCGCGGTAAAATACAGTTTTTAACTTGATATTCACCTGAATAGTGTACTACAACAAGCAAAAACTGTACTGATATTATCAAAGTTTAGATAAAGCAATATTAATTTTAATGTGATATTAAGCACTTAAAACCTGTTGAATAAATACTGATATTGACGAAAAATGATTTATATGTATTAAAAGCAGGTTCGACAGTAATGAATTTATTTTATGTAGAAGCCCAGAGGATAAAAAAATGAGCTTAGGCTTCACTCACAATGACGGGCTTATAAGTTTTTTCTTTAAAAAAACTTTTAACCTCTAAATATGGGTTTAATTTCCCACCGTAAGCGTGGTGTCAGAATTGGGTTGGGGTATAAATCCCCATGCCAATTCCAGCCAACTTCCAACTTCGGCTCTTCCAACTTCGGCTCTTCCTTCGATACTGAAAAATAAAAAATTAAAGGCTTTGATCTAAATCCTAATTATTAATTCTTAATTGTGTTCAACATTTCCAAATGCTTCCTTACTGGTGCGAGAGTATTAGCAGCGATCATTCCGGAAGCTGCCACAGCTGGTAAACCAATACCGGGAAATGTAGAATCACCACAACACATTAAACCTTTTAAAGGAGTATTTGAACTTGGAAATAAAGCTTTCCCAGCACGGATTGCTGGACCATAAGAACCTCTGTGGCGACGTAAATAATATTCATGAGTTAAAGGAGTACCAATTAAAGTGACTTCGCAACGAGAGCGAATATCTGGAATAATTTTTTGTAAGGCTTCCCACATTATTTGAGCGCGGCTTTCTTTTTGTCTTTTATAGTCTTGGCTATTTCTATCCATTCCTTGCCATAAATCGTAAGGTTCATTTCCGGGAGTATAAACGTGAATCGAATGTTTTCCCGGTGGTGCTAAAGAAGAATCTATTACCGAAGGAATTGAAATTAATACTAAATTCTGAGGAGCAGTAATACCCAATTCCCAATCCTTGACGAATATATAATGACATTGCAAATCCGAACCGATATCGCGAGCATCAATTCCTAAATGTAGATGCATGAAACTTTCACATTCAGGAGTTGATTTTCGCTTTTGAATAAATTGCTGCGGTACTGATTCAGGAGGAATTAAATTTAAAGTATCCCATACAGAAGCATTTGATATCACCGCAGTACTAGCTCTTATTTCCTTTCCACCACGCAACCTGACTCCCACAGCACGTTGATTTTCGACAATAATTTCTTCAACATGAGTTTTTAAAAGTAATTTACCATCGTGTTTTTCCAATCCCCGCACTAAAGCATTAACTAAAGCAGCGCTACCACCTATGGGATAATCCAACATCACATCAGGACGATACCAATCAGCGAACATAAATGCGACTTCAGCAGCACTTGTACCATCTGCAGGTAATCCCGAAAGCAGAAAACACAACATATTCAACCAATTGCGGATAAAAGAGTCAGTTACCACACCATCTATAATTGAGCTGAAAGGTCCGGTTAATTTAGAAACGTTGAAAAAATGCTTTATTAAAGAAGGTGCAAATTTACCGGTTGTTTTCAGTGCACCCCAATCGTAACGTACAGCAGCAGTAGGAATTGCGATCGCAGCTTTTGCCAAAGGTGTCATTATCCTTTGTAATTCCCGCCATTCATTTACAGCTTTTTCCCCACGTAATTTTAAAAGTATTTCACAAAATTGGTCTGGACCAACGGACGTATTGAAATCTCCTTCGGGAAGAAAACAACCCCAAGTATGGTAATTCACCCATTCGCAATCGGAGCCAATTGCATCTAATACCTGTCGTAAAGGATTATTTGAAGGACTATAAGATAAACCCGAATAAAGCGATGGTCCCGAATCGAATTTAAAACCGTTATATATAAATGAATGTGCTGCACCACCGGGAATTGAATGACTTTCACACACTGTAACTTTATAGCCGTAACGCGCTAATAATGCAGCACAGCTTAAACCCCCGATACCGCTACCGATTATTATTATGTCCATTAGTTATTAGTTCTTAGTTATTAGTTCTTAGTTCTTAGTTCTTAGTTCTTAGTTCTTATATCAAGTCCGGCTAATTACTT
>DESS01000095.1:0-21837 GCA_002361335.1 Richelia sp. UBA3308 | reverse complement strand
TTACTCATTGACCCCCACAAATATGATAACTGTTTAACCGGACATGATATTACTCCCTCCCTCTCTCCCTCTCTCACTCCCTCCCTCAATAAATTCGGTAATCTGTAACGAGGCAAGGGGAATATTCTTCCCCCTTCCCTCTTCCTTCGCGAATAAAAACAAAAAAAACGGCAGAGAAATTAAATTCTCTACCTTTGTGACAATTATTGAGAAGTGATTTAAATTCTAGATAGTTTTAAAAACTTATCTAAAATTCAAATTTTACTGCTCAACTGGTTGAGGCAAATTGTCATCTTGAGAATTGTCCTCTTCCGTCTTTTCGGCATTAACAAGAATATTGCCAGTTTCATCCACATCAACTACAGCTGTATCGCCTTCACCAATGCGTCCAGAAAGAATTTCTTCAGCAAGACTATCTTCCAACAAGCGCATAATTGCCCTACGTAAAGGTCTTGCGCCGTAACTTGGATTATAACCTTCTTGTAACAAACGCTCCTTGAAGCGATCGCTCACTTCTAATCTGATACCTTTTTCAGTGAGTCTTCCGAATACTTCCTTGAGCATGATATCGGCAATTAACATTACCTCTTCACGGTTCAACTGACGGAAGACGATAATTTCATCCAAACGGTTGAGGAATTCTGGACGGAAGTATTGCTTTAATTCCTCATTAACCAAAGACTTAATCCGGTTGTATTGAGACTCGCTTGCATCTTCAGCAAACTCGAAACCGATACCGCCGCCACCTTTTTCAATTACCTTAGAACCAATGTTAGAAGTTAATATCAGCAAGGTATTTTTGAAGTCTACAGTACGTCCCTTTGCATCAGTTAATCTACCATCTTCAAGAATTTGAAGCAGCATATTAAATACATCGGGGTGTGCTTTTTCAATTTCGTCGAAAAGCACTACTGTATAAGGTCTACGTCTTACAGCTTCAGTTAACTGACCGCCTTCGTTGTATCCTACATATCCAGGAGGCGAACCAATCAACTTACTGACGGTGTGACGCTCCATAAATTCGGACATATCAAGACGAATCATTGCTTCTTCCGAACCGAAGAAGTAAGATGCCAATGACTTAGCTAATTCAGTTTTACCTACACCAGTAGGACCGGAGAATACAAAACTAGCAATCGGTCGGTTTGGATTTTTCAAACCAACACGAGCGCGACGAATTGCTCTAGAAACTGCTTTCACAGCATCCTCTTGACCAATTAAACGCTGGTGTAAGGTATCTTCCATATGTAGCAACTTCTCGGATTCGGATTCGGTGAGTTTGTTCACCGGAACACCAGTCCAAGAAGCCACAATGTGAGCAATATCTTCTTCAGTAACTATAGGTTCTTCTCCATCAGTACGAGAAGCACCAGCTTTACTTTGAGCAATAGCGCGAATTTCTGCTTTGATCTCCATTTCCCGATCGCGCAGTTCGCCAGCTTTGTCAAAGTCTTGGGAACGTACTGCGTCATCTTTTTCTTTAAGAAGTTTCCGCAGTTCCTTGTCTAACTCCTTAGCTGCAGGAGGCAATTGGGAGTTAATCAAACGTACCCGACTTCCAGCTTCGTCAATTAAGTCAATTGCTTTATCTGGAAGATAGCGATCGCTAATATAACGGTCGGATAATTTAGCCGCCGCTAGCAACGCTTCATCAGAAATTTTCAATTTATGGTGTTGTTCGTAACGGTCGCGTAAACCGCGTAAAATTTCAATAGTTTCATCTACTGAAGGTTCACCTACCATCACTGGTTGGAAACGACGCTCAAGGGCTGCATCTCGTTCGATGTGTTTGCGGTATTCATCTAGGGTTGTCGCCCCAATACACTGCAATTCACCACGAGCTAAAGCTGGCTTAAGAATGTTGGCTGCATCAATTGCGCCTTCCGCCGCACCAGCACCAATTAAGGTGTGTACTTCGTCAATTACTAAAATTACATTTCCCGCCTGACGGATTTCATCCATAATTTTTTTCAGGCGTTCTTCAAATTCACCCCGATACTTCGTTCCTGCTACAAGCAAGCCAATATCAAGAGTTACTACACGTTTTTCTTCTAAGATGTCGGGTACATCTTTATTACTAATGCGTTGCGCCAATCCTTCAGCAATAGCTGTTTTACCAACACCCGGCTCCCCAATTAATACGGGGTTGTTTTTGGTTCGGCGACCCAAAATTTGTATAACTCGCTCAATTTCCTTAGCGCGTCCCACTACAGGATCGAGTTTGCCATCCAAAGCCATTTGGGTCAAATTGGAGCCAAACTCATCCAATGTTGGAGTTTTATTGCGTCCAGATTGACCAGTAGATGTCACTTCAGCAGTTTCACCAAGCATACGGATTACTTGAGTTCTTACCTTAGATAGGTCTACCCCAAGATTTTCCAGTACTCTAGCTGCTACACCTTCTCCTTCTCGGATTAGGCCTAACAGTAAATGCTCGGTACCAATATAATTGTGACCTAACTGGCGAGCTTCTTCCAAAGATAGTTCGAGAACTCGTTTTGCTCGTGGGGTAAATGGAATTTCCACCGCTACAAAACCCGAGCCTCGACCTATAATTTTTTCGACTTCGATTCTGGCATCTTTAAGGTTAACGCCCATTGATTTGAGCACCTTAGCTGCCACGCCAGTACCCTCGCCAATCAGACCTAAAAGAATCTGTTCGGTGCCAACAAAATTGTGCCCAAGACGGCGAGCCTCTTCTTGAGCAAGCATTATTACCTTGATGGCTTTTTCTGTGAAGCGTTCAAACATAAGGCATTATTCCCATCGCCTGCGTCGTGCCGGTACGCTGATTTTAGCACAGGCTAATCCCAGGGTGTCTGTATAAAACTGGTAGACATCCGAATCCCTCAAACCCACTTAATTGGTCTAAGTTAAATATTATTTATTACTTTTTTTGTAGTCACTGTACTGAGGAGCAAAATTTAGTGCGCTCAAACCCTTGACTAATACTAATACACACTTATTTTTAACAATTGACGGTGCTATTCGCCAACAATTACTCTTACCAATTACACTTATTTTCGTCAAGACTATTTTGAACTTTATAAAATTTATTTATCCTTAAATTAAATATCATTTAATTTTTTTTCTAAATACCTATTGTGTATAGAGTATTTCTTAATTTATGTAAATTTTGCTCTCAAAACTATCTATTACACCGAATTTTTGATATCGTAAGTAAAATTTTTCCAGTGCTGCTCTTTTTGTCCCCCCATCTGGGCATCTTGATTTACTCTTCAACTAATCGCCAATTAGATTTACTTAAAGCTTTAGTCACTAAGTTATACCAATTAGCTTTTGTTTCTGAAAAATCTGGCTGATGTATACCTCCCAACCAAAGAATTAAAGCGTCTTCGTTGTTATCACGGTAATAACGTCGCCTTCTCCCTGCTGCCTTAAACCCAAATTTCTCGTACAAAGAAATTGCTGCTTGATTAGAAACTCGTACTTCCAAAGTCGCTCTTTCTAAACCGCGATCGCCAGCAGCAGTGATGAGAGAATAAAGTAAAGTCGCGCCTATTCCTTGACGGTGATATTGAGGATTTACTGCCAAAATTGTAATATGGGCTTCTTCTAAAATTGACCAAAAACAACCCATCCCCAGAAGTTTTTCGCCGGTTTGGGAGGAAAATGTACCTATTATCTCGCTGTTGGGACTATCCATTTCCCTTTGGTAAGCTTCTTTTGACCACAAGCCCCCAAAACAAACTTTGTCTAATTCCACTATTGCGGATAGATTCTCCTTAGATAAAGATTGAATTTTTAACTCATGAAGGTACATTTATTGGTTATATTACATTGCCCTTTGTAAACTGGGAAACGGGAGATAAATGTCGCCCTGTTAACAAATACAGAGAAATTATAGCGCTATGGTATCCACTTTCCCTGCCCAAATTCAAACAAATGGTAGTAGCTATATACTATCCCAGAGCGATCGACAACAAAGCGTTTCACCCAATCAATCGCTTTTACCTTTGAGTGCTAAGGTTAACGATCGCGACAATTTAGAAATAGGGGGTTGCGATGTGACTACCCTAGTAAAGCAATTTGGTTCTCCACTATATATTTTGGATGAAGAAAGCTTGCAAACAGCTTGTCGTCAGTATCGCGATAGTTTCAAGCAATACTATAAAGGCGAATCCCAAGTTTTGTACGCTTCCAAAGCATGGAATTGTTTGGCTGTATGCGCCATTGTCCATTCCCTTGGCTTGGGAATAGATGTAGCTTCTGGGGGTGAATTATATACTGCCTTACAAGCTGGTGCTAATGCCGAAAAAATTTATTTTCATAGCAATAACAAATCTCGTGACGAATTAATTTTTGCCATCGAATCCGGTTCTACTATCGTAGTAGATAACTGGTATGAGTTAAATACTTTGGTAGAAATAGCCTCAGAAAATGGTTCTTCAACCGATGGCCCATACCGCATCATGTTGCGTCTAACTCCCGGTATTGATTGTCATACCCACGATTACATCCGCACGGGACAGTTAGATAGTAAATTTGGCTTCGATCCCAATGCTCTTGACGATTTGTTTGCTTTTGTGAGCAAAAAACAATCTTTTCTTAATTGCGTTGGTTTGCACGCTCATATTGGCTCGCAAATTTTTGAGAAGCAACCTCATCAAGATTTAGCTGCCTTGATGATAGAGTGGTTGAAAAAAGCGGTGACTTATGGTATTAACATTACCGAATTAAATGTTGGTGGCGGTTTGGGAATAAAATATGTAGAATCAGACGATCCACCGACAATCGAAGAGTGGGTAAAACCGATTTGCGAGGTAATTGAACAAGGTTGCCATGTGGCTAATCTTCCCTTACCAAAATTGTTATGCGAACCGGGACGTTCTTTGATTGGTACAACCTGTGTTACAGCATATAGTATTGGTGCATCCAAGGAAATTCCCGGAATACGTAAATATATTTCCGTAGACGGAGGAATGTCAGATAATCCTCGTCCAATTACTTATCAGTCAATTTATCGAGCAGTGGTAGCGAACAAAATGTCCCTACCATTTACCCAAACAGTCACAATTGCTGGTAAACATTGCGAATCCGGAGATATTCTAATTAAAGATGCCCAACTTCCTTTAACAGAATCGGGAGATATTCTCGTGGTTATGGGAACCGGTGCATATAATTACAGTATGTCATCCAATTACAACCGTTTGCCTCGACCGGCAGCAGTTTTAGTTGCTGATGGCGAAGCCAGTTTAATATTGCAACGGGAATCATATCAAGACTTGATTCGTCAAGATTGTTTACCAGAACGGCTCAAATAAAACAGATAATAAGGATGACCGCATTTGTTTTAAGGAGCATGAAAGCTGAAAAAAATCAATTATTTTATGCTTCCTAGTTCATGCTACCATGCCCTTAAGTTGCCCTGCTTGGCATCTATATTCTTTATACTTTGAGCAATACATCCTTCAAACAAAGCGCGTAATCCAGATGTCATGGGGAATTTATGGAAACAATGGCTGGCAAACCTGGGATGGTCGCAGTCCTTGTTAAAGACTCTGGATATCATGTTAGTGCTAGGGCTAACATATATGATGCTAGTAATTATCAGCGAACGCCGCACGCTATGGATGGTGCGGGGGTTTATTATGTTAATGCTAGCTTCAGCTGTAAGTGGCTTTTTACAACTACAACTGTTAAATTTTGTCTTGCAAAGCTTAGTATATGGTTGTGCTGTAGCTATGGCGATAACTCTTCAGTCAGAGTTTCGCCGCTTTTTAGAACAGTTGGGGCGTGGTGAATTTCGGCAGTTGTTTCAAACTTCGAGTTTGGCCGTGCCGAAATCCTATAGTGTAATTGATGAAATTGTTGATGCGGTTAAAGAACTTTCAAAAAATCGGATTGGTGCTTTAGTGATTATAGAAACCACTGGTCCAATTGACGAGCGGGATTTTTCCGTGCCGGGAGTAAAGTTAAATGCCGAAGTTTCCAAGGAATTACTGCAAACAATTTTTCAGCCAAAAACTCTTTTGCATGATGGTGCAACATTGATACGCGGTTCCCGCATTGTATCATCGGGTATAATTTTACCGCTATCCGGACGCACCGCCTCCCGCCAGTTGGGAACGCGCCACCGGGCGGCTATGGGAATTACTGAGCGTGTCGAAAATTGCATTTGCGTTGTTGTATCGGAAGAAACAGGTTCTATTTCTTTAGCAGAAAGGGGAACTCTAAATAGACCATTAACAATCACGAAGCTAAGAGATTCCTTAGAGATTCGATTTTCTCCCAGTGTGGATCGGGATACTGTTGCCCCCGGTTTATTTAGTTTAGGTCGTCGAATTCGTCTTCGCACTACCGCATTAATTTCACGTTTACTCCGTTTACCATCGACCGCTTCTCGGGATAAAAAATGACAGTACAATCAACAAAACTAGAATATTTACCAAGTGATTTAAAAAAAGAACTACTGCCCAAGCACGTTGCAGTAATCATGGATGGCAATGGCCGATGGGCTATAGGTAGGGGTTTACCTCGTATCATGGGGCACAAGCAGGGAGTTAATATTCTTAAAGATTTACTCCGCTGTTGTCAAGATTGGGGTATAAAAGCACTAACTGTTTATGCTTTTTCTACGGAAAACTGGGGTAGACCAAAAGAAGAGGTGGAGTTTTTGATGACCTTATTCGGAGGGGTTTTACGTCAGGAATTGGGAGAAATGCTGCAAGAGAATGTCAAAATCAGCTTTGTAGGTAATTTACAAGCTTTGCCAAATGCCCTACAATCTGAAATAAGCCGTTCAATGGAAGAAACTAAACACAATCGCGGTATTTATTTTAATGTTGCGACCAACTATGGGGGAAGAGAAGAAATTCTCCAAGCTTGTAGGGCGATCGCCAAAAAAGTAGATCAAGGTATAATCCAACCTTCGGAAATTGATCAAGCAATATTTGAACACCATCTTTATACTGCTCCAAATTGCGATCCAGATTTAATTATTCGCACCAGCGGAGAAATGCGTTTGAGTAATTTTCTTTTATGGCAATTAGCTTACTCGGAAATATATTTTACCGAGACTTTGTGGCCAGATTTTGACCGTAGCGAATTCAAGAAGGCATTATCCGCCTATCAACAAAGAGAACGAAGGTTTGGAAAGGTTTAATATCATGTCCGGTTAAAAAGTTCTCATATTTGTGAGGGTAATTTAAGTTATTAGTTATCAGTTATCAAATACCCACTATGATAAATCGAGGGGCTTGAAAATAAGGAAAAATTTTTTTTGCAATCGGGCGGCGGCCTTCTGGGGACTTGTATCCTGTTTCTTTTTTGGTCAATAACTAATAACTAAGTAGGTCGACACGGAAAATTATAGTTGAGAAAAGACCGTCTTGCCGTCTTGCTGTCATGCAATAGTTACAAGGGTTTCAGTTTTATTTACTTTTCTTAACATAGTAATATTTTTTTACGCCGACTTACTTAATAACTAATAACTAATAACTAAGCTTATCTATTGCTTTGTCTCCCCCGAACCCCATTTTCTCCTATGGTCCAGAAAAAACCGCTTCTTCAATATCTTTACGACTCAGAGAATATTTAAACGAACGTTGGATATCTTCTCCATTTTCTGCTGCATTTAAATATCTTACCGTAATTTCTTCAACATCAAGCCAAATTTCTGCTTGCCAAGTTGGTCGTTTTATGTTCCATAAATGCAAGTATTTTTGGTCTTGCTGACAGCCTTGGTTTTCTAACCATTGCTCAATTTGAGGAAGTGGATGATTGTATAGTGGAGTTTCTGAGTTGAGAAGATACATGGATTTTAGATTTTGGATTAATATTTTAATTATGAATTTTATTGACAATATTTGAGTTGTTTGAGTTAATGATTTGCTGCTGCACTATAATATCAGGTTGTTCTATTTTTGTTTGAAAAGCAGCTTCACCTCTAGTTAAACCAACGGCGATTACTAGCAGCAAACATCCTAAAAAAGTTAAACCTAGAATAAATAATGCAAAAATCTCACCAGGTGAGAGAGGGCGATCGCTAGCGTCAAGGTAAGCCGATCTAGATAGATGAGGATTGTCAGAAACCGGACGATTTAAGTCGGAGGGTGGTTGAATCACCCCAAAACGTGAATAGCCGATACTCAAGTCGTAACTTAAACGTTGTTGGGGATTGCTGAGAATGGCGTAAGCTTCGTTCAGTTGTTGAAATTTAACAGTAGCAAGTTCAGTGGGTAAATCTGTAGTATCGGGATGATAGCGTTTGCTAAGTTCTCGATAAGCACGACGGATTTCAATTACTGAAGCTGCCCGATGAACACCTAATAAGGAATAGTAGGTTGGTTCGCTGCCGTATTGCCCCATTTTGATTCACGGTTATTGTAGTTTGTTTACAAACAGTTTTTCCTCATATTTTAAAACTATCTTTTTTTCCTAAGGTATGGAATTTTCAACTATATAAATATTTGTGAAGCAGGAGTTACAATAATCGATTATTTGAGTAAATCGGCACGAGGTTTAAAAGTTTCAATTTTTCGTAACTTTTCGTAAAGTTCTCGTTCTTCGGGAGTAATATTTTTAGGAGTAATTATTTGAATTTCTACGAGTTGGTTGCCACGTTTACCTTTATCATTAGGATAGCCTTTACCTTCTAAGCGTAATCGTTGTCCCGATCTAACTCCTGGGGGAATTGTCATTTTTACCAATCCGTCTAAGGTTGGTGCTTCTACTTGTCCACCTAAGACTGCTTCACAAGGAGTAATCGGTACTTGAGTGTAAATATCTGTACCTTCAACTTTAAAAAGATGATGGGGTTGTACGGTTATTTTCAAGTATAAATCGCCGCCATTAATGCCTTGGTTCCGCAATCGGATTGTTTGTCCGGTAACCATCGCTGGAGGCATATTAACTTCTAAAGAACGTCCATCTTCGAGACGAATTCTTTCTAATCCACCTTGGTAAGCTTTTTCTAGAGGTAAAGTTAATCTTGCTTCTATATCCCGACGATTTGCGCGGGAATTTGGGGTATAAGATACTTTTGTTCTTGGACTACGAAATGGGTCAGTTTTTGTCCTGTTAGTTGAACTAGTAGATGTATTAGTTTTACTTTTTACTCCAAAAACTTGATCAATAAAGGTATCAAAGTTATCGTATTTGGCGGGGTTGACATCTTGAGCGTTGCGTCCATTTCCTGGAGCATTCCAACCCTTACGTGAAGACTGTTTGGAGGCACCAAAACCATTTTGCTTCCAAAAACGACTAAATTGGTCATATTGTGCCCGTTTACCTGGATCGCTTAACACTTCGTAAGCTTCATTTACATCTTTAAATTTTTCTTCTGCGGCTTTATTGCCAGGGTTTAAGTCTGGATGATATTGTCGTGCTAATCGCCGATAACTCTTTTTAATTTCCTCATTAGTGGCATCTTTAGATACTCCTAAAATTTCGTAGTAATCCCGAAAATTCTGCAAGTTTTGCATAGTAAGTTGTTTAACTTTCGATATAAAATTTTATTTTTCTTAATTATTTAGGTTTAAGTTTATATTTTAGTTATTTAGTTATTTAGTTATTTACTTAGTTTATCTGTTTTGGATTTGCTCTAGCTGTGGGGAATATTCGGTACAAAGCCAAAATATTTCTAGTTTTTACTTTCATGCAGTATTAAAAATTAAAGTTGATACAAAGGGGATTCTTTACATTTAGTATATTGTCAAAGAATAAAGGGTAGGGGTGTTCCCCCTAAAGTTGACTTCTACAAAAGCCGATCAAAAGCTAACTTAAACGGTGTTACAGCCAATCATCATCTTCATCATCCCAATTATCTTGGTATGTGGGTTTAGAAGGTTTGCGTGAAGAATAACCTTTGTCATAAGAAGGATAGCTGTTATCCCTACCATAACCCCTATCGGAATCTCTACTGTAAACTCCCCGGTCATAATCTCTACCATAATCCTGATCGGGATTTCTACTGCCATTAGCTCTGTCGTAATATTTACCGTATCCTCCCTTGTCATTGTCTCTACTGTAACTGCGATCGTAGTCTCTACCGTAGCTGCGATTGGAATCTCTACCGTAGCCGCGATTATAGAAATCGTCATCATCATCTCGCTCGCCGATAAAGATATCGCGGATGGTACCGAATAAGTCGTCGTCTTCGTCTTCAGCGTAATACTCGCGAATTTCGCGATTCAAATCGGATAATGCGTCTTGTAAATCGGCATAAGCTTGATCGATTCCTCTATCGTCATCTTCTTTCAAACTATCCCGTAAATCTCGGCAAATATTATCAATTCTTTGACGACGATTGCGAGCGAATTGCATACCAAAATCTAGCGCTACATCTCGAAGCTGTCTATCAGCTTGTAAAATTAATGCTTCGGCACGAGTACGTTTTTCTACTCGTTCTTTGCGCTGTCTATCAACATCGGCATATTTTTCTGCTTCCCGAATTGCTTGCTGAATTTCTGATTCACTTAAGTTGGAAGCACCTTGAACGGTAATACTTTGTTCTCTTCCGGTGGTTCTATCTAAGGCTGTGACTTGTAAAATTCCATTTGCATCAATATCAAATGATACTTGAATTTGCGGTATTCCCCTAGGTGCGGGAGGAATGCCATACAACTTAAAACGTCCCAAAGATTTGTTATCAGCAGCCATTTCTCGTTCGCCTTGTACTGCATGAATTTCTACAGTGTTTTGGTTATTTTCGGAAGTGGAGAAAATATCGGAACGGCGGACTGGTATAGTAGTGTTGCGAGGAATGAGTTTTTTCATTACGCCACCGATGGTTTCCAATCCGATGGATAAAGGAGTGACATCAAGCAGCAATACATCTTTAAGTTCGCCACCGAGAATACCAGCTTGAACAGCAGCACCAACAGCCACGACTTCATCGGGGTTGACATTTTGATTGGGTTGTAAGCCAATCATCCCTTCGACCAATTTTTCGATAATGGGCATTCTGGTTGAACCACCCACAAGTACTACTTCTTCAATATCTCGAGGAGTCATACCGGCATCTCGCAGGGCTCGTTTGACAGGAAGCCGCAATCTACCCAATAAATCATCGCACATGGCTTCAAATTGGGAACGAGTCAAACGAGTTTCTAAATGTTTTGGTCCATCTTGATCGGCAGTAATAAAAGGTAAATTAATATCGGTAACGCTAACTGCCGAAAGTTCGATTTTCGCCTTTTCCGCAGCTTCCATTAAACGTTGTAAAGCTTGACGATCGCGTCTTAAATCGATACCTTCATCTTCGAGAAATTTTTCGGCTAACCAATCAACAATTCGTTTATCAAACTCATTTCCTCCTAATTGGGTATCGCCGGATGTAGCTTTAACTTCAAATACACCATCACCGACTTCCAAAATAGATACGTCGAAGGTTCCACCACCCAAGTCAAATACTAAAATTATTTCGTTTTCGGCTTTATCTAAACCGTAAGCTAAAGAAGCGGCAGTAGGTTCATTCAGAATCCGCAATACTTCTAAACCAGCAATTCTTCCGGCATCTCTAGTAGCTTGTCGCTGAGCATCGTTAAAATAGGCAGGAACGGTAATTACAGCACTGGTAACAGGCTCTCCCAAGTATTTACCGGCATCTTCGGCTAATTTTTTGAGAATCATTGCCGAAATTTCTTCTGGTGCGAAATCCTTCTTTAAACGGGGGCATACAACTTTAATGTTACCAAATTCGTCTTTACGGACAGTGTAAGGAACTCGCTTTGATTCTGGATTTAACTCAGAATATTTGCGCCCCATGAAACGTTTGATCGCAAAAAAGGTATTCTGAGGATTGAGGACAGTTTGTCTTCGTGCCATTTGTCCAACAACCTTTTCACCGTCTTTACTAAAGCCAACAACGGAGGGAGTGGTTCGCATTCCTTCTGCATTGGCAATAACCACCGGCTTGCCACCTTCCATAACGGCGACTACAGAGTTTGTTGTACCCAAGTCGATGCCTACTACCTTACCCATGCCCTACGATCCCTCCTAGTATGTCTTATAAAAATATGTTTAGAAGTAATGCTTGATTTATTGTATCTTGCAGCCGAGGAATAGATTGTCAAGCTTCATTATCCTCAATGAAGTCTGAAGTTTACTTTTTCAAAGGTTTATCTCTAGAAATACCCATTTATAGAAAAATTCATTTTTTTTCTTAATGGGCAATAAATGTACTCAAAAAAACATTTCCTAAGTTATCCTTCATCTTGCCTTTTATCCTTTATCCTTCATAGTTCTTAGTTAATCAGTGGATTTAAAAAAACAACTGGAAAGCCATCTTTATCAAATAGCACGAGAGCGCGATCCCTCTAAACGCAACAGGGGGACATTTCTTTGTCCAACAATACATTCGTGCTTTTTTTTCACAATGGGGAAGTGTGGAAATCCACACCTTTGAAGTTGGTAACAAACCCTATGAAAATCTCATATTGAATTTACCTTCTGATTCCAAAACTGAAAAGAGTGATTTATCACCAATTTTAATTGCAGCTCATTATGATGCTGTTCCGGGAACGCCTGGAGCTGATGATAATGCTACTGGAGTGGCGGTTTTATTAGAATTTGCACGAATTTTTGCGACGGAACCAATAAAGTATCCTATACGACTAGTTGCTTTCGATCAGGAAGAATCTGGCTTATTAGGTAGCGCCGATTATGTAACAAAGTTGCGACGAGAGAAAATGATGTCTTTGGAAATGTTAGGTTAGTGTGATTCAAATCCGGGTTCCCAGGTTTATCCTTCTCCCTTGGAACGTTTTTATCCGAATCGTGGTGATTTTATTGCTTTGGTAGGAAATTTAAGAACTCTTGGGGATTTATTTCGACTCCGCAATACTATTCGTAAAAGTGGAACTCCCAGTGAGTTATTACCGGTGCCAAACAAGGGTAAGATTGTTCCGGCGACGCGACGTAGCGATCATGCGCCATTTTGGGATGCTGGTTATCCGGCGATGATGGTTACGGATACTTCGTTTATGCGAAATCCTCATTATCACAAGCCCAGCGATAAGATTGAGACTTTGGATTTAGATTTTTTAACTGGGGTTTGTCGGGGTTTGGAAGCTGGAATTCGCAGGTTGTGAATTTTCTAGACTTCCTTTATCAGTTATTCCAGATAATCCTGATTTTTTTCTACTAAAATTGCTGATAATTTACTACCTTTAATAACTCGAAAATTACTGCTTTCAACTAATATCAAATCCGTGAATATCGGAATTATAGATTTTCCAGCCTCGGAACGCAAAGGCACAGCCTCGCGGCGCTGAGTTTTTTTTGTTCATCTTTGAAATAATTCCTAATCTTGGGGAAAATATATAACTTATTAATTACAATATTGCTGACACCTTTGGCGTTACTTCTCAACCACCAAAGCCAATTATTGGCAACGCTGGTATAGTCAAAATAAAGTACTGCAATTCGGGGTTTTTATTTTTTGTTATTTTTCAGCGATTATTGTACATTTGTTGGAATTTACTGTTGAAGTCTTCTGATTTGTATTTGCTTGTAAAATATCCCCAAAACCAAAACTTTTAAATAGAGTTGATACAAACAAAGATAAAGCAAGTTTTTTTTATAAAATGACGATAAGTGGGTATGCCTTCATTATTTGTGTCATTGCGAGCGATAGCGTAGCAATCCCAGAGTGTTGCGATTGCTAATCGTTACTCCGTTCAACTCGCTGCGGACAAATGTACAATTAATTTTGCCTAAGTACTTAAGCCCTTGGAGCATGGGCTTCGCGATCGCTAATAGATCGATCCAATGTCAATGTAATTATTGTGACAAATTTATACATAAGTAACTCTACAATCATAATGATGGTACATACCGATAGTTGAAAGTAATCTATATAACGATAAATGAAATACATTAATTCTAATTTCCTAGGTATTTTGTGCCATTCCTTTTCAAATCTAGTCTGGTAAATGATTTATAAGTTAATACTCTGTATTTATTCTTAAATAAATAATATTTATTTTTCAATAAAAAATTATTTGCTACATCTATAAGCATAAAATAGTGAAAATCTTGAGTGTTAAAAATCAGTTTGTGTCACAATAATCGTATTATTTATAACACAGGTTGCAAGGAGTAAAAGAATTATGGCTGACTATAAATTGGATAATGTAGTCGCTGCAATGGGGTTGACGGAAGAACAAAAGAAGGAAATTATTGAGCAATCTATAAGGGAAGAAAGGGAAGAAATTGTTAATCAAGCTTTAAGTTTTATTGAGAATATATACGTTCATTTACCTTTGAAACGGGCGAAAAATGCTATAGATCCAGTTCAACGTTTGCGGCTGCTTAAATATCGTTTGGTGAAAATGAACGAATTTAAATTTCAGCAGGAAATGATAAGCATATTTAGGGAATTAAAAGACTTGCATACAGTTTATATGCCTCCAATGCCTTATCAATCAATTAATTATGTTTTACCCTTGATGATTGAGGAATTTTATGAAAACAATCAAAGGTATTATATTGTTTCTCATGTAAGTAAGGATTTTGAACACGAAAGTTTGCACAAAGGAGCGATTGTTACTCATTGGAATGGTGTACCAATTGAACGTGCTATTGAATTAAATAGTTTAGGAAGTTATGGTGCTAACGAACAGGCACAGAGAATTTATGGTTTAAATTCTATGACTTTTCGTTCGGGAAGTAAATATTTGGTTCCGGATGAAGAATGGTTATATATTTCTTATTTAACAGCAAATCAAGAGCATTACGAACATCGCTTTCAATGGCAAGTATGGAATTTACCAGAAACTCAAAGTCAAACAAATAATCAAACGGTTGCTAATTTAAATAGTTATGGTTCTTTAGGAGTTGATTTTGAAAGTTTAAAATTACAAAAAATTAAGAAAGATTTGTTTGCTGCGACTGCCACACACAATAATAAAATGTTTTCTGAAACTGATTTTCAATGGAGTATTTGTAATACTTCCTATGGTGAATTTGGTTATATGAGAATTCACAGTTTCATGATTGACGATAGACAAAAATTTATTCAAGATTTAATTCGTGTTTTAGAACAATTACCTAGAGATGGTTTAATAATTGATGTTCGAGGTAATGGTGGTGGATATATAGAAGCAGGTGAAATAATTCTTCAACTTTTTACTGCAAATAAAATTCAACCAGAATTATTTCAATTTATTAATACCCCGACTACTTTAAAAATAGCATCGGAACCTTGGAAAAGTTCCATTGAACGTTCTATTGATAGTGGTGCTGTTTATTCTATGGGTTATCCCATTGGCGGACATTCTTATTATATTGATGAAATTAATCAATATGGACAAAAATATTTTGGTCCTGTTATTTTGATTACTGATGCTTTATCTTATAGCGCTACAGAAATTTTTGCCGCTGGATTCCAAGATAATAATATCGGGCCAATTCTTGGTACTAATAAAAATACTGGTGCTGGTGGCGCTAATGTGTGGGAATATTACGATTTATTTCATCCAAATGGTTTTTCTCCTTTACCTAGAAATGCACAAATAAGAATGGCTGTAAGACGCTCAATTCGTGTAGGAAATCACAATGGTTTGACTTTAGAAGATTTTGGAGTAATTCCAGATTATATTCACAATATGACTCGTAATGATGTTTTAAATGGTAATGTTGATTTGATTGAAAAAGCTGCGAGTATTTTGGCTAATATGAAGGGATTACATCATTTACCAATGGAAGTATTTTAGTTAAGATTAAAGCTGGTTTAAAATTTTATTAATGGGTTAATTTGTAGAGACGTATCAATGTTACGTCTCTACATCAAATAGTTATTATTGGCCGTCTAAACTGTTTCTAATCGCTTGCTCTAAGCGTTCGCATTCGGTAACTAAATGAATTACAACTCTGCGAAAATATTCTACATCGATAAGAGTCATTTCGGCGTTATGCATGATTGAAAGAGTTTCTTTTCCGCCAATGTTTTCTAAACTCCAAAATCCAACTGTATAAGTAGAGTTAACAGCTAATAATGCTGTAGATATCTCACCAGGGATAACATTTTTACTGTTGAATCTTAAAGCACTGGGTACGGAAAATTCTAGAGTTGTATCAAACTTGATGATATAGAGTGTCTGAACAACTCCTGAATCCATATTGAATTTTATAACTGCTTGTTTGTCACTTATACTACTAATTCTCCAACCTAATTGATAGCAATACTGTTGAATTGTCCCACGGAAGTTATTACCAGAAAATGAATTCAGGTTCATTGCCATAGTTAATATCCCTTTAGTACTACGGGTAATAATCCAAATGAGCTAAACTTTGAAATTACTATGCTTCTACGCAATCGGTTTCATTTATTCCCATTACACCTGTAATTAACCCCTTGATTTTTGAAATCTTCCTTTTTCTTTACCCAAGAGTTAATTACCAATTGTTCTAACCAAAGTTTTACCAATCACTTTCTTTCAGTAGTATTGCATAATTTATATTTTTATATAAGGTATAAAATGCTTATTTATTTTAAGTGATTACATTTTTCATCTATCTAGATAATGATGCCGATAAAATGATGATTTTTTTCGACTGTATTTAAAATAAATTGCGAAAAAAATTTAAATTTCAATCATAGAAAGAAAATCAATGAAGAATTATTATTTAAATGGATTAATTTATAGAGACTACCCGGCAGTGTAGTGTTTATTTCTAATTGGGTAATGGGAAATTATTAATTATGGTGCGTTACGACTTTTATTATATTTACAGCATATTTCATTTTTATTCGGTACATTTGCACGGGCAGGGATGCCCGTACCTAATTTACTTGCAAAATGCTGTATCTTTTCCGAAATACATATCGAAGCCGTAACACACCCTACAAATTAATATTTATAAGGCATTAAGAAAATCAATTCCTGGTAATTTACGCTGCTTAAGTTTACTGTTAATATATTCGGCTGCGGCGATTCCGGAAACTATAGCGCTATAGATCAGATTTCCACCACACCAATCTCCACAACATACTAAGGGTAAGGATGTTTCAGCCGCTAATAATGATTGTTCTAATGAAGTTTTAGGAAATGCGTATCGCCACCGATGTACTTGTATCCATTCAGGATTGTTTAACCATTGTAAATTTAAGGTATAACCGGCATTTTGTAATATATCTTGTCCTACCGATTGTAAATCTTGCGATTCAAAATAAGTTTGAGCAAAGTCGGCGCTACTATGAATCACAAAATGGGGTTGTGGGGGATTTTTACGTTTGCTACTATCTAAACCAATCCATCTAAGTATTGAGTTATCCTTAAAGGCGATCGCTTTCCATTCTGGAAGTTTTACGGATGAATCTCCATATCCAGCCATTACTGTAATACAAGGGTAAAATTCAACACCACGCAATTTTGTTAAAAAATCATTATCTAATAAATTTTCTGCTAATGGTTTTAATAAAATTACAGCTTGGGGTGCTGGAATGGCAACGACTACAGATGAAGCTGTAAACTCGTCGCTGTAGTTACTGGTTAAATGCCATTGGTTTGCCGAACTAATGGAAATTGAATTAATAAGTTGATTGCGATGTATTTCTAAACCTTGTGCCAGAAATTTAGCTATAACATTCATTCCCCCTGGTGCTATATAAGCAAGAGATGATGAAATGTTGACTTTTTGAGATGAAGATTTTTCTTGAACCTGAAGATTATCCGTCCAAAGTTCTAAATCGCCTTTTTCAACCAATAATGCGATCAAACTTTGTAAAACTTCCCCCTGTGGTTGGAGATAACAAGCACCATGATCCGCCTTGGTGTCAAATAAACGGCGGGTGGCGACTCTTCCACCAATTCCACGGGATTTATCTATTACCCTTACCGAATATCCTGCTTGGGTTAACTGTTGAGCGCAAATTAAACCAGCCATTCCGGCACCGATAACTGCAATATCAGTCATTAGTCAATAGTTCCTTTTATATAATTATTAGTTTTCAACACTCGTACACAGGATTACTATTGAGTGCCAAAAGCTAATAGTAGAATAAGGTACGGGAAAAAATGCTCTTGAGGGAGAAAGGTAAATTGGATGAATTAAGGGCGGCATTAGAGTTAGCTACTGAAGAAGAGTTGCAAGATTTAACTGCAATTCTATTTAGTCGTAAGTTTAATCCTTTGGATTATCTTCAAACACCTGAACCAATAGAAGTGCAAAGTCAGAGTCGTCATGTTTGGTTGGATACCCTTGAGGAACGTTTTCGCTTTCTGGCTGCCGATGGAATGACAGTGTTGCGGGGGCGTACTCAGGAGGTAACTTACCGTGAAACTTTGGTTCAGGTATGTAAATATTTAAAAATTCCTTATTCTCAAGATTTAAGAACTGTTGATTTAGAAGCTGAAGTGTTTCTCCATCTTTTAGGAAGAGTTTGGAAAAAATTACCTGCTGGTGAGAAAATATTTTTAACCGAAAAGGTACAGAGTCAGTTAGTAAAATCCCAATTTAGAGAACCGTTACCTCTTGGTTTACAAAAAGATCCCTTGGGTTTAATTTTTAAAGGCGGTAGTGCGATCGCTCTCACTTCCGTTATTCAACCTATGTTACTCAAACAAATTGCCCATCAATTTGCAACTCATTTCGCTACTTATCAAGTTGCCAAGCAAGCTGTAATTAAAGGTGGTACTATTGCTGCAAAGCAGTTTCAAGGTTATGCTACCTTACAAATAGCCCGGCGCGGTATGGCTGTAAATGCAGCACGTTATGGTGCTGTTAGAGGCTTATTTGCATTTATTGGCCCCATGATGTGGGCTTGGTTTTTCGCCGATTTAGGATGGAGAGCGATCGCCACTAATTATGGACGAATTATTCCCACTATTTTCGCTTTAGCTCAAATTCGTCTCATACGTGATGAATGTTGGGAAATGGCTTGATTTGTTAGGTTGAGGCAGTTGTTTGCGGATATATAAATTTAAACGGGCAAGATACCCCTATTACAAAAGTTTTTCAATGTTGTGTGATACGGGCATCCTGCCCTTATATCTTATATTTAAGCAACAACTAACTACTAACAACGATTAAGTAACAAATGACGAAAAATATATGGTCTTATTTAAGACATCCACAGCCTAAACTGCGATTTTCTTGGTATTGTTTACAATTAGGACTATTTATATTTCCTTTATTTCCATCTTTGGGTGCTATCGGTTTATTATTAAGTGCTTTGATCCCTTTTGGACAACAATTTCGTCAAATTATCAAAAATCCTTTGTTCCAGGGATTTATTATTTTAAGTGTATTTTTAGTAATTACCGTTGGTTTTGCCCAGAATAAATTAACGGCTTTTCTTGGCTTATTTAATTTACTACCTTTCTTTTTATTATTTGCCGGTTGGAGTCATTTAATTCAAACAACGGCGCAATTAAAACCTATATCCTGGATTTTAACTATAAATTCCCTACCAGTGATAATTATCGGTATGGGACAATTATTTTTTGGATGGAGTACTTCTGGGTTATTTAATAGCATCTTTGGTTGGACATTAGTAGCTGGAGGAAACCCCCCCAATCGTATGGCTTCAGTTTTTATGTACGCCAATACTTTAGCTGGTTATTTGACAATAGTTTTTATCCTCAATTTGGGTTTATGGTTACAAGAATGGCGAAAATTTAGAAAAAATTTCTCCCCATCCCCCGCTCATTTTCTCTTCCTCACCTTTGCGGCGATCGCTAATTTTGTTGGGTTGATTTTAACTAATTCTCGTAATGCATGGGTAATTGCAATACTTATTTGTTTGGCTTATGCTATTTACCAAGGTTGGCGTTTGATTGTAGCTACAGTAATGGGAATTGCAACTAGTGTACTTGTGGCTGCTTTTGCACCTCCAACGATTGCAGAATTATTCCGTAAAGTTGTTCCTGCTTTCTTCTGGGCACGCTTCAATGACCAATTATACCCAGATAGACCGATTGCTTTAATGCGTACAACTCAGTGGAAATTCGCTTGGTCTTTAACTATGCAGCGTCCTTGGACTGGTTGGGGTTTACGTAATTTCTCGGATATCTATCAATCCCAAATGAACCTATGGTTGGGTCATCCCCACAATTTATTTTTAATGTTATCTGCTGAAACTGGACTCCCTACAACCCTATTATTTTACGGTTTGTTGGCTTGGATATTCATTAAGAGTGTTGGATTAATCAGAATTATTGTTAAGGAAGATAAATTAATATTTTTCAGTTATTTATTGGTATTTGTTGGCTGGATACTTTTTAATATGGTAGATGTGACGCTGTTTGATTTCCGCTTAAATACACTTTTATGGTTAATGTTGGCTGCTATTTGTGGAGTTGAGCAAGGAAATAAAGTTAGTAAATCAATACAGGAATTTTAGATTTTAGATTGAATCTATATTTATTGTTACGAGTGCGTAATACAAGTTCGCTTAATTATAAAGGTTTTCAATGGAGTGGCAGCATTCCAATTTGAAAAAAACATTTTACCCGACACCCTACAAGGGTGCGGCTATCAAAACGAAGCCCACCGGTGGGCTTTGGTTGTGTAGCGCCAGGCTTATAGCCTGGGGGCTTTTTACAAAATTGAGATGGAAGAGATGTGATTCGTGAATTAATCCAAAATATAACTCTACTAATTCAGTTTTTTGTTATTCCAAATTGCGGATTAATATATGTTATTTGTGACAGATTTTAAACAGTCTACTTAAATATTTTTTTCCATTTAGTTTGGGAAACATTTTTGATGTTTATCAGTCATATAATGAATATTATTTTTTAAAATAAAATCAATAAAGCTAAAAATATTTATATAGGAGTATTTCCAGAGTTTGAAGTATCAAATTTACAAAAAACCAAAAAAAATTGGAACCTTTTAACTTATTTTTCGACAATGAATATAAAAGTAACCTTTACGATAATTGGTGAAAAAAATGAAAAAATTTATTAAGTCCTGCCTGAAAATTTCAGCTTTATCCTCTTTATTAATCGCTCCTATTGTGTTGTCTGCCGGTGAGGCTTCTGCACAGCCTAAAAAAGGTTTTCATGAGAGCTATGTTGGTGGTGGTATTGGTGGTCAAATCACTAACGGCGGACAGCAAAATGATGCTGCTAACGTTGGGGGTAATATCCAAGGTCGTTTAAATATTCAAGGTACCCCAATTTCCGCACGTACTAAGGTTTTGTGGAATAATGATACAACCTGTATCAACCCTGAAGTTTCTGGTGATTTAGGCATTGCTAAGGGTACTAATCTATATGGTGCTGTTGGTTATTGCTTTGTAGAACAAGATGGTCAATCATCACCTTTAGGTAATAACGATTCAGTAACTGCAAGTATTGGTGTAGAATCTCAAGTTAAGAAAGGCGTTGTTGTTTACAGTAATGCCACAGTATCACTTGATGGCTTCGAGAATAGTAGCGCTATGCCTGTTAATATTGGTACTGGTGTTGGTTTTAGTTTCTAATCTGTTCAAGGTTTATTACTAGAAATTTTTCCAGAAATACAACAGCCGTTACTATTGATTTACGCGGGCAATATCATTTTAATTTGCCATAATTTGAGATTTTCATGACTATTGCATTCTTTTTTCTTTGTTAGTATATTGCTCGCTTAATACTGGTGAGTGTATTCTCCGCAGAGGGCAGCATTTACCTTACCCTCGCCTTGAACGTGAATAGCTTTTAAGAAAAATAATTTATTGATGGAAATCCCGTTTTTATGGCGATATTTTCGGAAAAATTGGTTTTTTTGATTTAATTGGACAATTCCTGACTGCTCATTAGTACCGCCCTTGCGTTCGTCAAAAGTATCAAAATAAGAAATATTGTAATATAAAGATTTAACCTCTAAATATGGGTTTAATTCCCCATCCCAATTCCAGCCAACTTCGGGCGGAGGCGGAGA
>DESS01000185.1 GCA_002361335.1 Richelia sp. UBA3308 | reverse complement strand
CTTTGCCTTTGTAGTAGCGGTTTCAACCGCCAGATACTTAGTGGTTTAGCTCAATATATTGGATGTGTTCAATCACCAATAGTGACAAAGTTTAAGAAATGAAAAAAATTACTTGGCTTCATCTTTCGGATTGGCATCAAACAGGAGAGGAATTTGGTAGAAAAGTTGTACGAGATCAATTGATTAAAGATATAAAAGAACGTTCAGAAATTAGTCCTGATTTAGCTGAGATTGATTTTATTATTTTTAGTGGAGATTTAGCTTATTCTGGCAAGAAGCAGGAATATGAAGCGGCTCAGAAATATCTACTCGATCCTGTACTTGATGCAACTGGCTTAAAACCTGATAAATTATTTTTTGTGCCTGGTAATCACGATTGCGATCGCAGTAAAATTATTCAGTCATTACCATCTGGAGATGCAATAAAACCTTTTAATAGTAATGATGAGGTTAATAATTTTTTAGCGGATACAGATAAACTTGATGCAATATTAAAACCATTCCAGGATTATCAAGAATTTATAACTAAATACAATAATCAAAATCAGCCGGAATATGGCAGTTCTCGCATACTAAGAATAAATGGTGAAAAAATTGGTTTGTTGGGAATAAACTCAGCTTTGATGACTGCACGAAATAAAAATTCTGACAACAAAATAACAGATCAAGGATTTTTAGTAGTAGGAGAACCTCAAATTTATGAATTTCTCAAGTCAGAGGAAGATTATAAGCTAAAAATCGCTGTTTTACACCATCCATTTGATTGGCTAACTCAATTTGATCGTAACCTGATTAAACGTCGTCTAGGGGAAAATTGTCATTTTATCCTTTGTGGCCATGAGCATTCATCTAAGGTTGAAAGAATCTCAGGAACAAATGGAGATTATGTATTCATTCCTGCTGGTGCAAGCTATGATCGATCTGACTATCCTAACAGCTACAATTTTGTTAATCTTGATTTAGAAAAGGGCGAAGGAATTATATTTTTGCGTCGCTGGAGTCGAGATAGAACCAAATGGATAAAAAATGAAGATTCTTATGATAACGGACTATTCAAAATTCAAAATCTTCCTAAAAAACTAGGTTTATATTCCCAGTTAATTGAACCAGAAGAAAGTACATTAACAAGATTAGAAAAGGTTATACTTTTGCGAGATGAATTTTTGATGTGTCGTTCAATTACAGATCCGTCTAAACGAAAAAAAATTATTTTGAATCTGCGTCCAGAAATAACTAGTAATTCGACTTTGGAGGGAGATAATTATACGGTAATGCAAAGTGTAATTGAAACTAGTCTTGATTATCAAGGTGGACTTTTTGAATTATTAAAAACTACTGAACACTTATTTGAAAGAAAATCGATTCAAATGAAAAAAATATGGAAATCTGCTCAAGAATTATTTCCAGAAGAGATAAGTGAATAGAAATGCTGTTAGACATACCGATAAAAATTAATGAGTTGGGTTCTGAAAGACTTTTTAATGCCTTAATAGATTGCTCAGTAATCCAAGATTCTACAAAGCGAAAAAACCTTATTAAGTTGTTAGATAAACCAATCGTCAACAATATTGGATCTACAGATTCGCCAAATGATACTGTTATTTCGATTTTAGAAGCATTTAAAGGATTTCCAAATAAAATTGATGAATTATTAGAAGCAATAAAACGACTAGATTCGCTAAATACTGACTATGAAATAATACATAAAGTTATTTTTTATATTGCAAGAGAACAGCAGAAACAAAATATCGAATCAGCTTCAAATTCTAGTATATCAGCTTCTAATGCATTATTTGGTATATCTAATATAGAGGCAAATAAATGTGAAAATAATTTTGAAAGCTTATGGTCAGAACTATGTTCAATTCTTGATGAAATTGAATGGAAAGATATTTGGAAAGCCTGTCGTAAAATTGAAAATTTTCTCAGAAATATAGATATAGATATATATAAAGATAAAGAAATACTTATTAAGAGTTTATGTTTCACAAAAAATTATGAATTCTTAAAACAAGTATTTATCGATCAATACGAACCAATTCAAACAATAATACAATTAGGTGAAAACCTTGAAAAGGATAATGAGAACAGTGAGCATAATGAAAAAATAAAATTATGGTTAGACAAAGCTAAGCCTAAATTAAAAGGAAATGAAGCTTTAAATGAACATAAAATTAATAAAAATAAGTCTTACTTGCCACCAATATTATTAATTTTAATTGATAAACTTGGCGATGGAAAAGACCAAGGTAAATGGAATGTTAGAGGACAGTTTAAATCTCAGGGGCAATTAGCTGAAATCTTTTTATCTAAAAATCAAAGCGGTATTGATTGTTCTAAATTTGAAAATATTCCAACAGCGATTAAATCTTACATCGATTATCTTGAAAAGGAGCCTCAATTTCAATATGAAGCAATTGATGAGTTGAGAGTAGAAGTATTCATTCCAATTTTTCATTTACATTATAGTCTAGATAATTGGGCAATAATTTGTGAAAAAGAAACAAATAGATCATTAGTAGAAGAATATCGATTATTTTTACGAAGTAGAGAACGTACCCGTAAAAACAGTCGCATAGGATTACTCCGAAAGGGATGGAAAAAGCTTGATTATTTCTTGGAAGAAAATTGTGAGGAAATATCCAAGACTACTGTAACTGAGAATATAAAAGATACTCAACCCTCTCATATAATTGAGATTGTTGAAGATACTACAATTCATAATTGGAAAGACTTAGAGATTTTGATGAAAAAATGTCGAAGTCTATGGGGGATAAGATTAAAAGGTTTTTCCTCAATGAATACGACTGAGCGTATTCGTTTTTTTGAATCTATTTTTGGTAGTGGTATTCCCATTGCTTTTTGGAATTGGTATAGTATTCCTTCACAAGTACAATTTGAACAGAAATTTATGGAGTGCTTGTGTCGCAATAATTTATCTCAACGATGTCATCAATTACTTGAAAAAACTTGGGAACTAAGATGTGTTCCATGGGGAGCTAAAACTGAAACTGAGCGTAAACAGTATCCAGGGTATTATCTTGGTATGTTATTAGAAGATCCTGAGATTTTGCCTGAAGAAAACCCTTTGCAAACAATAGGAGTAAACTGATAATATGCCAGACGAAGCCAAAACAGTTCATTGGCATCCATTTAATGGTGAAGGAACACAGCTACCAAGTCAGGAAACTCTCAATCTTCCACCACCTCCTCCTTGGAGAAGTTTCAATAGATCAATTCCTGCTAAAGACGATCGATGTTGGTTAGATTTATTAAAACTTGCCGAAAATGATTGTGAGCGAGGTAAAAAGTTTCGTTTGTCCGAAATCTCTGACAATAACTCTGACAATAAAGAAGATTCTCAAAACGTTGAACTTCAAAAAGCAATCGATTTAGCGATCGCAGGAGTTAATTCGGCTTTATGTTTACGTCGTCCTTTACTAGTTACAGGTCGTCCAGGTTCAGGAAAAACTTCTCTTGCCTATGCTTTAGTATACCAATTAAAGTTGGGTCCGGTTTTAAAATGGTCGATTACTGCTCGAACAACTCTTCAGGATGGTTTATATCGTTATGATGCCATTGCTCGTTTACAAGAAGCAGATGGCGATAATAAACCAGATATTGGCTCTTATATTACTTTAGGTCCTTTGGGTACGGCATTTCTTCCTTCTGATTTACCCAGAGTTTTATTAATAGATGAGATAGACAAAAGCGATATCAATTTACCCAATGACTTGCTTAATCTGTTTGAAGAAGGCGAATATCAAATTCCTGAATTAAAACGTTGGATGAAAAAAGTAGAAAATCAAGAAGAAGTAGAAAATAAAGAAAATCAAGAAGAATTAGAAAAAAAAGAAAAAAAAGAAAAAGTCTCAGTTTTTACCGACGATAAAAATATTTCTGTTGAATTAAATAGCCCCATAGTGGGATGTAAAGCTTTTCCGATTGTAATAATGACTAGTAATGGGGAAAGAGATTTTCCTCCAGCTTTCAAAAGACGTTGTATTAGGATTAATATGCCCAATCCTGGTATTAATAATCTGACATCTATAGTCAAAGCTCATATGGGCGATTCATATTTTGATGATTCTAGGGATAAAATTAATGAGTTAATTGGAGATTTTATTAATAAACAAGATTTGGCAACAGATCAACTTCTTAATGTTGTTTATATGTTGACTGGTAATGCACAATCTAGTCTTGATGAGGAATCTTTGAAGGAGCTACTGTTTAAGAGTTTGAATGATGCCGAGGGATTGTCATGAGCGATAATTTTGAGAAATTACTTAAAATTCTCAATCAGTCAGAGTTAAAAATGACTAGTTACGAACTAGCTGATTTATCCTGGCTATTGCTCCATTGGCAACAGATTACAGAAACTACTGAAAGTAAAAAAGAAGTTGAAGATAAACCTATCTTACCATTATCTTCTTCATCCTTATCGGAATTCAAACAGCAACCGCAAGCAAAAGATAAAGAGACAGAAAAAGAAAAAAACAAAGAGCCTGCAGCAGAGTTAGTTCCATTACAAAAAAACAAAGATTCATTCGTTGGTGGTGATACTTCTTTAACTTTTGCAGTTGATAATCCATCAGATTTAGGCAGTTCTTTATCTTTAGCAAAAGCACTAAAACCATTGTTACGGCGCGTACCTAGCCAGGATCGTCCAAGTATTTTGGATGAAGAACAAACTGTGGAAAATTTTGCTGCAACTGATAAAAAAATCTTGGTTCCTATTTTTAAACCAACTTTAGAACCTTGGTTAGAAATAGCGCTGGTTGTCGATCGCAGTTTTTCGATGGATATTTGGCATCAAACCTTAGCCGATCTAAAAACTGTATTACAACATTATGGAATTTTTGGCAATGTCCAAGTTTGGCAATTAGATTTCTTAGAAAATAAAAATAATTTCGTTCTCTATAAAGGATTAAATAAAAACAATTCCAGGGCTTCTCATCCAAAAGAGTTAATAAATCCTAATGGTCGCCGTATAATTTTAGTAGTTAGTGATTGTGTCGCATCCTATTGGCAAAATGTTGAGATATTTGATCTTTTGAAGTTGTGGAGTAAATCGAGTCCATTAGCCATATTACAAATGCTTCCAGAATGGCTGTGGCTGAAAACGGCTTTGGGATTGGGAGCGAAAGTAACTTTAACTGGTAATGAACCAGGTTTAACTAATAGTCGATTAAAAATTAGAGATATACTGCTTTGGGAAAATGTTTTTCATCACAAAAATCCTTTGCAAATTCCTGTTTTTACTTTAGAACCTTTTAGTATCCAGAGATGGGCTGGTGTGGTTGTGGGGGGCAGTGACACCAAAGTCGCAGGATTTATACTGACTCCCGATAGTTTTGAAGAATTGAATACCCCAGCAGAGCTAAATTCAACTCCAGAAGAAGCAGAAAAAGCAGCAGAAGAAATAGTTAGACGATTTCGCAACAATGCTTCTCTTCTAGCTCAAGAATTAGCAGAATTATTAGCAGCAGCACCGACAATTTTTTTGCCAGTAGTTCGATTGATCCGCAAGGAAATGTTACCACAAGCAGGTCAAGTTCAGATTGCAGAAGTTTTTCTGGGGGGAATTCTTCGGGTTCGTTCGTCCCAAATTAAGCAAATTGACCCAGATAGTGTACTCTACGATTTTATCAACCCGCAAGTAAGAGAAATTTTACAACGCAGTTCTACTCGTTCTACTACTATAGATGTATTTGACCGCGTCTCCAAATATATCGCTAAACAACTTAATCTCTCATTACGAGATTTCCTTGCACAATTGAGAAAGCCTCTAACAGAAGTAAATAAACAAAAACAAGATATTATTCTTCCTTTTGCTGAAGTCGCTGCCACAATCTTAAGAAATTTGGGCGGAAAGTATAAAGAAATCGCACAACAATTAGAGAAAAATAATCCAAGCCCAGACTCGCCACAAACCTTAAAACCCTTTGAATTTGAAACCGTCACAGTAAATGCTCGCGGAGAAACAATCAAAACCGAACAAAAACAAGCATATTACTTCCTAGAATCCTTAACTGACGAACTGGGAATCGAAATGGTATCAATTCCCGGAGGAACTTTTGAAATGGGATCGCCAGAAGATGAAAAAGGACATGATGAAAGTGAAAGTCCCCAGCATACAGTAACAGTGCAGCCCTTCTTCATGGGAAAATATCCTGTAACTCAGGCGCAGTGGCGGTTTGTGGCGCAGTTAACCCAAATAGAACGGGAACTAGAAACAGATCCATCAAATTTTCAAGGAGAAAACCTTCCCGTAGAGAGAATATCGTGGTATGATGCTAAGGAGTTTTGTGAACGCCTCTCGAAATTCACAGGTCGAGAATATCGCCTGCCTTCGGAGGCTGAGTGGGAATATGCTTGTCGTGCGGGAACGACAACACCGTTTTATTTTGGTGAAACAATTACTGGTGAACTAGCAAATTATAATGCTAGTGCTGTTTTTGCAGAAGAGTCAGAAGGAGAATATCGACAGATAACTACAGAGGTAGGACAATTTCAACCTAACTCTTTTGGTTTATACGACATGCATGGAAACCTTTGGGAATGGTGCTTGGACAGTTGGCATGATAATTATGAAGAGGCACCATTCGATAATAGCCCATGGCTAAAAAAACTGAATGCGAATGATAATCATTCTCAAGTGCTGCGCGGTGGTTCCTGGGACGGCAATCCTGAGGATTGCCGTTCTGCCTATCGCCTCAGCTACGACCTCGACTACGACACCCTCGGTTTTCGTTTGGTGTGTGATGTAGCGCGCAGGACTCAGTAGTCCTTTACTCTTTAAAGCTTTCGCGCTTTGCTCTTATTTATTCTACTCTTCTTAGCTCGCGCAGCGAGTCGATTTTTTTTGTGCTTTTTTACTTGTATTAAGTTTTGTGTTTTTGAGTTCTGGTGACGAGAATAGGAGTTTTTGAGATTATCAATTACTGTGTACTTCGATTATATCATAAAAAATGTTTTCTTGAATTTATTAAGTTTTGTGTTTTTACTTGGTACTTGGTGAGGAGAATAGATTATCTTGGGATTCCCAATTACGGTGTATATATATTTACTGTACCAGAAAAAATGGAAGAATTACCAATTATTCAGAAAACATACGATTTGATCAAATGGTACATTCCAATATTGAACCGTTTGCCCAAAGCTCATAAATTCACATTGGCGGATAGAATGATAAATCGATTGTACGATATCTTAGAAGATTTAACGATCGCTCGTTACGCCAAAGAAAAATTGGAACGATTAAAATCAGTAAATACTCAATTAGATATTTTGCGCTCTCAAACGCGACTTTTGTTAGATTTTCAACTGGTAGCAATTCGTCGTTATGAATATGCCATCAAATTAATTAACGAAATTGGTATAGAATTGGGTGGTTGGATAAAACAGCAATGCCGGAGCGCAAGCAATTTCAATATTAAAACAACATGAAACGTCACGGTAATATTTATCCTGAAATTATTGAATTTGCGAATATACTATTAGCAGCGAGAAAAGCACAAAAAGGAAAGCGTTTTCGGGGTAATGTTTTAGTTTTCAACTATCAACTCGAAAATAAATTAATAGAAATACAGCAAGAATTAATCGATAAAACCTATCAACCCGGTGTTTACAGAACATTTTATATAAAAGAACCAAAGACTCGCATGATTTCCGCTGCACCTTATCCGGATAGAGTAGTGCATCATGCCTTATGTAATATTATTGTACCCATAATCGAACCGACCTTTATCAGTGATTCTTATGCTAACCGTGTTGGCTTTGGTACCCATAAAGCTTTAAAACGATTTATAAATTTTGCTCGCACCAGTCGTTATGTGCTTCAATGTGATATTCAAAAATATTTTCCTAGTATCGACCATGAAATATTAAAAAAATTGCTACGTCGAAAAATCAAGTGTCGCGATACTCTATGGTTAATTGACACTATAATTGATAATAGTAATGAACAATTTCCGGTATTAGAACATTTCAATGGAGACGATTTATTAACTCCATTAACAAGAAGAAAAGGTCTGCCAATAGGCAATCTTACGAGTCAATTTTTTGCTAACACATATTTGAATGGTTTTGACCATTTTGTCAAAGAAAAACTGAAATGTAAAAAATATCTCCGCTACGTTGATGATTTTTCTTTGTTTTCAGATGATTGGGGATTTTTAGCTGAAGCGAGATTGGCTATAGAAGAATATTTAGGTAATAATTTAAGATTGAAAATTCATCCGATAAAAAGCCAATTATTTGAAACAAAGTGTGGCGCAAATTTCGTAGGTTTTAGAGTTTTACCAGATAGAATTCGAGTACGTACAGAAAATTTAAGACGAGCCAAACGTAGACTGAAAAAGTTAAAGATTCATTACAATCAACAGAAGATAAATTTAGATAAAGTATTACAATCAACTCAGAGTTGGTTTGCCCATATCAAACATGGAAATACGTGGCAATTACAACAACAGATATTTAATTCTCTTACTTGGATAAGTGAGGAATTAGAGAAGGGACAAGCTACCCCAAGTGCTGCGCGGTGGTTCCTGGAACAACAATCCTGAGAATTGCCGTTCTGCCTATCGCAACAACAACAACCGCGACAACGACAACAACAACAACGGTTTTCGTTTGGTGTGTGATGTAGCGCGCAGCGCTCTTCTGTACCAGAGTTGGCGTATGGGAATGCGTCGAGCGTGTCAATGAAGAGTCCAGACTTGTTCCTGTGGTATTGGTGACGATATCCGGAAATCAAAATTGGTTGAGTAGCTTGGTAGGTGATTAGCCGAAGAGTTACTCAACTTTTCAATTTACCCTAGTGGTCTGTTGCATTAATTTTGACGGTTTTGTTTTTCTATCCACGCAATGTAGAGACGTTATATATAACGTCTCTACACAATTTCTGGAAAACCCAACCACTCAGAATTTACCACTAGTCCACGGAGGTGGACTTTGCTTGTGTAGCAGCGGTAATAAAGCGCCAGAACCGCTACATCCTCAATTAGATTTTATTTCAATTTGATGACAAAAAAAATAGAAGAATTACCAATTATCCTAGAAGAATCGTAGATGGGGTTAATAGTCCCTTGACAAAATTTCCACCTTGAAGTAACCTTTCGATATGCTGGAACTACTCATATTCATTCATGTAGAGAAAAAATAATTTCCAGTTTGTTTTCTAACACCTAAAAAGTCGTAAAAATCTCACAGCAGCCCCTTGTCAAAATTGTATCTACCCATAGAAAATTGTGAGATCAAAAATAAAAATTTATCGAGTAAAAATTCCTAATATAACCTGATATACAGCATATTGCAGGTTGCAGAAGATACAGTTTTATATTTCAGAACTCTTGTGGTACGGGCATCCCTGCCCGTCAGAATGTACTGCATTAAAATAAATTCTGCTGTATTAGTATTTTTTGTGTTCAAATAGTTGATTTATCAAGAATTATCTGAAATTAATTATGTGAAATTATAGTCTCTAAATCAGTCGCGATGAAAAAATAATTGTCACCACCAATTATCTAAGTCGTGAATTTTTTTTCCATGCCCAATGCCCCATGCCCAATGCCCGACTTACAAATCAGTCGCGACAAAAGAAAAACTGTCTCGGGTTGAAATTTATTGTGCAAAATCCGGAAAATGAAGCTAACTTTGGGAAAGTTAGAAAGCAGTATTATTATAGCTATGAAAATCTGCCAGAATCCTAACTGTTCTAATCCTTTTAATATCAATGGTAATCGGTTTTGTGTTGGTTGTGGTTCCGATAATTTTGGTAATTTTTTAAGAAACCGTTACCGTATCAAAAGGTTATTGGGTACGGGTGGATTTGGTAGAACTTATGAAGCACAAGATGCTGATAGACTAGATGCTGCTTGCGTTGTCAAACAGTTTATCAGAGAATCTCAGGGAACTACAGCCCGTGCTAAAGCAGCACAACTTTTCCGTCAAGAAGCCAAGCGTTTGTTTGAGTTGGGGGAAAACCATTCCCAAATTCCCCGTTTGGTTGCTTATTTTGAACAAGGTACCTGTATGTATTTGGTACAGGAATTTATTGATGGGGAAACTTTACATCAAGAGTTGCTGCGAGCAGCTTTTAATGAAACTCAAATTTGGCAAGTTTTAACTGATTTACTTCCGGTGTTGGAGTTTATCCATCAACGTCTGTGTATTCACCGCGATATTAAACCAGAAAATATTATTCGTCGTAGTGGTGATAGTAAATTGGTTTTGATTGACTTTGGTGGTGCTAAACAAGTCACACAACATAATTTAGCCCAAAAGGGTACGGGAATTTATACCCTTGGTTATGCTGCTGCGGAACAAATGGCCGGTTATGCTTGTGCAGCTAGCGATTTATATGCTTTGGGTGCTACTTGTGTGCGGTTATTAACTGGCTGTTTGGTAAAGCAAGATGATTATGGCAATATTTACGATCCTATTTATGACCCTATTAATGGAAAATGGTTATGGGAAGAGTATTTAGTTAATAATGGCATTACTATTAGTCATAAGCTGAGAAGAATTCTTAATAAGCTACTGAAACATTTCGTAAGGGAAAGATATCAATCCGCTGCGGATGTGCTTTTAGATGTCAAGGATTCTTTATATGATCTTACTCCTTTAATTTTTTCTCACAAGACAACAGCAGCTGTATTTTCCGGGAAAGATGAAGATTATTCTCTACACAGCTTTGAATTTGAAACAGTTACGGTAGATAAATATGCTAACGTAGTAAATCGCGATCGCCATGAAGGGAAATATTTTATTCAAAATTTAGATGATGGCATAAATTTAGAAATGGTGTACCTTAGTGGCGGAACCTTTATGATGGGTTCACCAGAGGATAGAGGAAATGATAGCGAACATCCGCAACATTTTGTGACTGTCAAACCTTTATTTATGGGTAAATTTGCCATTACTCAGGAACAATGGTCAATAGTAGCCAAACTACCTCAAGTAAAACGTTCATTAAATCCACACCCATCTTATTTTAAAGGTAATTTGCATCCAGTAGAACAAATATCTTGGTATGAAGCGGTAGAATTTTGCGATCGTTTGTCTAAATATACCGGAAGACAATACCGTTTACCCAGCGAAGCAGAATGGGAGTATGCTTGTCGTGGTAAAACAATTACACCTTTTTATTTTGGGGATACCATAACTTCAGATTTGGTAAACCATGATGGAAGCTATACTTATGCATTAGCACCGAAGGGTAAATATCGTAAAGGTACAACTCCGGTGGGAAGTTTTCCTGCGAATGCATTTGGATTGTACGATATGCACGGCAATGTATGGGAATGGTGCGCCGATTGTTGGCATGATAGTTATCATAATGCTCCCTGTGACGGTAGAGTTTGGCAGGATGGTGGAGATGATACGATGCGAGTCATGCGTGGTGGTTCTTGGTTTAATGTACCTCGATTTTGTCGTAGTGCCTTGCGTTATAAAGGCGAATCGAGTTTACGGGATGTTTTTATTGGTTTAAGGGTAGTTGTTAATTGTTAGTTGTTAGTTGTTAGTTGTTAGTTGTTAGTGGTTAGTTGTTGGTTGTTGGTTGTTAGTTATCACCAATGCCCCATGCCCCATCCCCAATGCCCCATGCCCAATGCC
>DESS01000305.1 GCA_002361335.1 Richelia sp. UBA3308 | reverse complement strand
ACTATAATTTTTCTTGCTGACCTACATAACTAAGGTAATACCCTCCTGGCTATTGCATAACAGCAAACAGCCTATTACCTTGTCTCAATTATAATTTTTGTTCCTTAGTTAGCTTCTGAGTTAATATTTTGCAATTCCGTTTCAGTGAGGTAGATTTCATTACTTTTCCTGGATCTATGGGAAGCTTTTTTGTATGGTATTTTTTTCGCTTCAAAATCAGTACACCCAAGAGCTTCCTCAGAACAGGCTATGGTTGGGTGAACAGTACACTTTAGGCGATAATCGTTAGTAAAAAAATCGCACTTGTAACAAGGAATTTGATGTAATTTTTTAAGTTGTTCTGCTCCTTTTTTAAATGCACGAACTACAGTAAACGAGAATACAATCATCAAAAATAACCAGAAGCTAATGAAAAATATAGCTATCATTTTTTTGGCTTATATTCTTAAGGTCTCTTCTGCAAATCTAACGAAATAGAATTATATTTGGTGTTAATTGATGCACAGTTTAATCAAAAAAAATATCAATAATCATAAAATAGGTAATTAAAATATTCTATTTTAGAAAAATTTTATAATTGACGGAGCCAAAAAAGGATTCCAGTAGCCTTGAGTACAGTATTTAATCCCTAAAAGCTGTCAAAAATAGGTATTATCGATTACTTTGTAATTTCTGAAAATATTCATTTTTAAGAAAGCTACTAAGAGGATGTTTGGAAAGTTATAAATAAAAATCGTAGACTTTCAGATCCCTTTAAATTCCCCTAAAAAAAGGGGAACTTCAACCTCGCTTTATAAGGAGGGTAAGGGTGGATAATCGGAGAATTGCGTAAAAAACTATACTTTTTAAACATCCTTTAAGATTCAACAGGGGAATGAAGCAAAAATATGTTCGTAGTAGTGCTGAGCATTAGTAAAAACTTAGTTTTTATTAAGTATTCTACCGAACACGGTATTAAATAATTGATAGAGTATATTTGATTAATAAGAATTCATAAGTCCGGTTTTTTAACACCTCAAATTCTTAGAATTTATATAGGATTTCGATACAAGCATAAATATCAGCAAAAAGAACAAGAATTGTGAGTAACAAACAAATAGAAGATATTTATCCACTATCCCCAATGCAACAGGGGATGTTGTTTCATAGTCTTTATGCTCCAGATTCTGGTGTTTACATAATTCAGGTGAATTTCGAGATTCACGGTAAGCTCAATACTGAAGTATTTGAAAAAGCTTGGCAAGTAGTTATTGATAAACATCCGGTTTTACGGACGGCTTTTGTGTGGGAGAAACTGGAAAAGCCTCTTCAAGTAGTGGGAAGAAAAGTTAAAGTACCTATTATATTAATTGATTGGTTATCCCTTGAAAAATCTAGAAAAAAGCAACAGTTAGAAAAATTATTAGAAAATCAACGTAAACAAGGATTTAACCTTAGTAAAGCACCATTAATGAGGTTGATTATAATTCATAAACAGCCCCAAGTTTATCAATTTATCTGGATTTATCATCATTTATTACTTGATGGTTGGTCTGTTCCTTTTGTTTTGCAAGATGTTTTAAATAGCTACAGTGTTATTAGTAAAGGTGAATCTTTATTAAATAAACCTTTTAATAAATCTTTTAATAAATCTCGTCCTTATAAGGATTATATCGCTTGGTTGCTTTCTCAAGATTTATCTGAAGCCGAGCAATTTTGGCGAAAAAATCTTGGAGAATTTCGCGCACCTACAGCTTTTCAAGTTGATAAAAGACTAGAGCCATCAACCAATTCTAATTTTAGCAACCAAAAGCAAGAAATAAATATTTCAGCAGAAATTACATCTAAATTACAAACTTTTGCTAAAAATTACCAACTTACTCTTAATATATTAATTCAAGGTGCTTTTGGGTTAATGTTGAGTAGATATAGTGGTGATAATGACATAGTATTTGGTGTAACAAGTTCCGGTCGTCCGTCAACTTTGGCAAATTCTGAATCAATGGTAGGTTTATTCATAAATACTTTGCCATTGCGAGTCCAAGTTGATAATAAAGAATCACTTTTACCATGGTTAAAAAATCTTCAGAAGCAGCAAATAGAATTACAACAGTACGAATATAGTCCATTAGTAGAAATTCAGCGTTGGAGCGATATTCCTAGAGGTTTACCTTTATTTGAAAGTATTATTGTATTTGAAAATTATCCGGTAGAAACAACTGTTAAATCAGCAATCAAAGACCTGAATTTACAAAATATTAAAATAACAGAACAAAATAATTTTCCTTTGGGATTATATGTAATTGTAGATTCAACGATTACGTTAAAAATTCTATATGATGCTAATAGATTTGATTCTGTAGTAGTGACCAGTATATTAGGTCATTTACAAAATATGCTAGAGTCAATGCTAATTGATTCCCAGCAATTATTGTCAGAATTACCTTTATTAACAGCGAAAGAAAAAGAGCAAATATTGGTTGAATGGAATAAGACTGATTGTGATTATTCAAACCTTTGTATTCATCAGTTATTTGAATCACAAGTTGAACTTACACCAGATAAAATTGCAGTTGTATTTGAATCGCAACAGCTTACATATAAAGAATTAAACCAAAAAGCAAATCAACTTGCTCGTTATTTACAATCACTTCGAGTAACAAAAGAAACACGAGTGGGAATTTGCTTAGAACGTTCTGAAAAAATGGCGATCGCACTGTTGGGAATCCTCAAAGCAGGTGGAACTTATATTCCTTTAGATCCAGCTTTTGGGCAAGAGCGTTTGAAATTTATGCTGGAAGATTCGGGAGTGAATTTTTTGATTGTAGAATCTAAAACCTCTCCCCTAACCTCTCTCATAAAGGAGAGGAGAACAGAATCTAGAACCTCACCCCCTTCCCCTCTCCTTACTAAAGAGAGGGGTGAGGTAATTAATTTTGATACTGACTGGGAATTAATTACACAACAACCTTCTGAAAATCTACAACCCCAAAGCACTCCAGAAAATTTAGCTTATATTATTTACACTTCAGGTTCGACGGGTAAACCAAAAGGAGTACAAATTGCACACAAATCTCTGGTTAACTGTCTCGAATCAATGCAGCAGAAACCAGGAATGTCAGAAAGTGATGTAATGTTGAGCGTCACAACATTATCTTTTGATATTGCTGCATTGGAATTGTATTTACCTTTAATTTCAGGTGCTATTCTAGTTATTCTAAGTAGAGAAATAGCGACTGATGGAATTAAATTAATACAAAGTATAGAAAAAAATCAAATAACTATCATGCAAGCTACTCCTGCAACTTGGAGGTTATTATTAACAGCAGGATGGCAAGGAAATCAATCTTTAAAAATTCTTTGTGGTGGGGAAGCTTTAGATATTTCTGTTGCAAAAGAATTACTTAAGCGTAGTAAAGAAGTATGGAATTTATATGGTCCCACGGAAGCTACAATTTGGTCATCAGTAACCCAATGTAGAGACGTAATATATTACGTCTCTACAACTGTTCCGATTGGTAAACCAATTAATAATACCCAATTTTATGTTCTTAATGATTATTTAAAACCTGTTCCAATTGGTGTTCCGGGACAATTATATATCGGTGGTGTGGGATTAGGAAAAGGTTATTTAAATAAGCCGGAATTAACAGCAGAAAAGTTTATTCCTAATCCGTTTTTTACTCCCTCCGCTCCCTCCGCTTCCTCCGCTTCCTCCGCTCTTTACAAGACTGGTGACTTAGTACGCTATCTACCCGATGGAAATTTAGAATATTTGGGAAGAATTGATTATCAAATCAAGTTACGGGGTTTTCGGATTGAGTTGGGAGAAATTGAATCGGTTTTAATGCAGCATCCCGATGTCAAACAAGCGGTGGTGACGTTATATAAAAATAATAATGATGAAAAGTTGATTGCTTATTTAGTTCCATCATCAGATATATCACAAACCGAATTACGAAAATTTTTACAAGATAAGTTACCAGGTTATATGATTCCTTCTAACTATATTATGTTAGAAGAATTTCCTCTCACTCCCAATCGTAAAATTGACCGTAAAGCTTTACCAACACCAGATAAAAATCGCCCAGAGTTAGACAATTATGTAATACCAAAAACGCAAATTGAACAGGAAATTGCTCAAATTTGGCAGGAAGTACTCCAGGTAGAAAAGATTGGTATTCATGACAATTTTTTTGATTTAGGTGGACATTCCCTATTGATGGTGAAAGTTCATAGTAAACTCCGCGAAAAATTTTCTCGTGATGTAAGTTTAGTGGAAATGTTTCGCTATCCAACTATTAGTGCCCTTGTTACCTATTTCAGTCATACAAGTAATGAAGAACAGCAAGACAATTCTAGAAATGAGCAAATTGCTACTGGTAAAGAACGTTTAAAACAGCGTTTGAAAAAACGAAAGAGTTAAGCTGTTGTGCATTTTTAATGCACAACAGCAAGGCAAAAGGCAAAAGTCAACAGTCAAAAGGGATAACAGTTTTAGCTTTTAAATAATATTCCTAAATATATAACTTAAATGGGTAGCAACTACAATCACAAGGTTTATGTGGTGTCGTACCCTCATTGCCTTATTATTGCGTTAACAATCAGTCAGTGTACAAGCACCACTAAAGAAAAATGTGCCAGTTGCTGCCATTCCAATTTTGTAGCGTTAATATTTCAATACAATTGGAATTCCAATGGATTTCAAATCAATACTTTCTCCTCGAATACCGTAGTCAAATGTCAACTCTAATAATGGAGAAGCATTTTGCTCGATTTCTACAATTCCTTCTGTTTCTAACATGGAAATAGGATTAGTCAGATTACCCGTTTTGCTGACTGCAATACGAGTATTTGTTAACTTTTTTATTCCCAAGGGATGATTTATTAATTTTCTATGAGCTTCAAGAAGAGGGTTGAATATATTTAAAAAAGCAACTGACTCAGGAATCATAAAGCATATAGGTTCAGTTTGAGTAGCAAGATTATCAGCGGCAAAATTAATAAATTCCTCTAAGGGTTGATGATTTGAGCTATTTGAATGAGTATGTTCGGGATGAATAATATCGGATTTTAGATGGAGAGCAATACCAAAGGGAGAAGCTACTTTTTCTGGAGAGTAACAACGCGATATAAAATCTATTCCCGAATACATGGCATATATTTCAGCCATTGTTGCATCTTCAACCCAGATTAACTCTATGTAAGTATTGTCAAAAAAAATCAGAATTGAAGCCGTTCCTTGCTGTGGATGCTTGGTGATATTATCGCTACAAATTAAACCTATTTTTTCCAGGAATAGTTTATTCGGTGCTGTCTCAAGACAGACAAAAATGTGATTTATTTCAAGCAAAGTATTATTTATTAATAATTGTGTAAGTTGTGTCATTTGTAATTATTTAATTAATTTATTAATTTATATCTTTCTGGTTTATTCAGCCATTACGAATCCTATTGATATTTGGAAAAATAAAAAGCTAATTTTCACGCATATTTTATGCTTATCTATATATTTTTTTGTTGTTAATTTTATTCTCCTTTTTTCAATAAATTGTTTTCTTAATTGCTTTTACTTTTAAAAATATCATTCATAAAGTTGGGATTGATTCATATTTCTTATTGTTCTGATGGGATTAATTTTGTTAATTCTCAACAAATATTTATATTTATTGAATATTAAATATATAGGTAGTACAGCGGGCGGGTAAATAAAGCAATCATAGAAAAAGCTTAAAACCTTTATACTACAATACTTTTGGCTTTTGACTTCCACCCAGTAGTAGTAGGCTATTAACTGCACAAAGGAGCGATTCAAAGTTTATTGGCCCTTAAAGTTCAATAAAGCCGAAATTCGCAACATTTGGTCCGAAAATAATTTCAAATGAGGCAAAACAGTTAATAACTACTTGCTTGCATTTGCCTTGGATATAACTGTAGTATTTATACATAAGCATTTAATCCTGCGGTCAAACATCTCATAGACATTGAAGATACATAGGTAAATTCCTAGAAAATTATAAATTAAGTAAGAATAATTGTCATTTACCATCGAATTTTATTGGTTGTCAAGAGCACCATGATTTTTTGACAAAAGTTATGCATCAATCATTGTTTGTGTATTGCCCTGCAATAACCATTAGTTGGGTGTATATTTGCGGGGAAGACCAATGGAGTATGATAAAAAAGGGAGTTGTAAGTAGTTGTGAGCAAATTAGATAAAAGCCAACAATTTAATACTTGTGAGTTTGATTATGAAACTCTGACAATTGAACAAAGAGCGCTAGTCAAGCAATGTACTGGTGAGATTCGGGAACGTTTGCAGCGTTCGGCACAAGATATCTGGGAAATTGGCCAACGGCTGTTTGATGTACGAGCTCAACTTAAACATGGTCAATTTGACAGTTGGTTAAAAGCGGAATTTGGCTGGAGTAGACGTACAGCATATAACTTTATAAAAGTTTATGAAGCTTTTGGCGAACGTGCAAAACTTGCACAAATTGATATTGCAGCTTCTGCTCTTTACCTTCTAGCTGCCGAATCTACACCTCCAGAAGTACGAGAGGAGTATTTACTTAAGGCGGAAAAAGGAGAAAAAATTACTCATAAGGAATTGCGTTCTGATATTGAGCAAACAAAACAGAAATCTACTGCCGCTAAAATAAAACAAGATGATGTTACACCGGAAGAACAAAATAGTCCACCATTAAATACTACTTCTATACCAGAAATTATTAACTTAGCTTCTCAAGCAGTAGTTGATGTTGAATCAGTAGAAGCAAGAGAACCAGAATTAAAAGAATACACGAAAGTAATTGAAATAAAAGTTGAAGCCGGTTGGTATGTATTGGAAGGACAACACTTGGTTTTTTGTGGAGATACAGCAAAACCCGAGTTTCATTCTGATATACCCGATGTGACTTTGGCTGTAGCTGCAACTTCTAGTAATTGGGATCACGATTGGTTGATTAATGTAGCCGCGACGTTGATTGTTTTAGAAGAGTCAGCATTAAAGCAAGATAAATTACAACAGCTAATTAATATGTTTTCTCAACCAGGGGAAGCAATTGTATTTCCTTGGCTACCATATCCACAAATGATTGCGATCGCGAATAAATTAAATCGAAAAGTAATTGCAGGTGATATCTCCCCAGAAAGGTGTAGTCAAGCGATTGCAGCATCTGGACTGGATTTTGCGTCAGTTGAATTGTAGAAATTGAAAATTTATAAGTATAATAAATTAAATTAATACATTAAATCTTTACGTGTTTTTTTTCAGGCAAACAGGCGCAAAGCCTTCATGTAAAGCAAGCCAGAGT
>DESS01000264.1:71379-71706 GCA_002361335.1 Richelia sp. UBA3308 | reverse complement strand
TATTGACAATTGTCGATAATTGTTAATACTTGTCCACAAAAATATCATCTAGGTCAAAGCTCCTTTTTTTCTTGATAACTGCTTGGTTCTTGCATATTTATCAAGAAAAATTAAAGCATTAAATTTTGTTATACCAAAAATTAAGCACAAAATACATAAAAAACCTTGACAATTGTTCACAAGGTTAATCTTCAATACATAATCAACAGCGATTCGTCAAGGGTTCCCTTAAAATTTTTTTTAAAACGAAAGAAGAATGAAGAGCGGAGGCGGAGATTCTCCGCCTCCGCCCGAAGTTTTTGAAGGATGGGGTATAATGCCCAACCC
>DESS01000264.1:58761-71333 GCA_002361335.1 Richelia sp. UBA3308 | reverse complement strand
GTCTTGTGCCGCTTGTTTTAAACCCATATGTTTAGTTAAAGAAAAAACTTAAAAGCCCGTCAAGCTCTCTTCTTCTGGATTTTTGTGAACAATGAGGTGCCTTTAGAAAAGAAGCATAGGCTGTATAAAGCCTGCTTGCTCAAGTGGCGCTGCTAAAAAAATAAATATAGCGGTTTTCGGTTTAGTGGCATACAAATATTGTTGGTGGAGTTAGCAAAGGCAGGAATGCCCGTACCACAAGAGTATATTGGATTCAAGTTAAAACCGTGATAAAAATAAATAAAGATGCCTTCTTAACATAGGCATCTTTGTATCTATATTGAAGCCAGATTTATTGTTCTGGAGTTTTTGAAAAACTGCTTTGGGCTTAAAACTATCTTGGCGCTTTATTTTTTACCAGCTTCAAATTATTAAAGTGTTTGAACGATGATTTTCGACTCAATTGGTAGAAACAACGCCCTTGTACAGGCGGTTTTCAGAACATAGTTATCTTTAAGTGGATAAACGCCTAAACTAATTTTTCTCATACTCAACTACAACTAGAGAATTAACATCACTTTTATGTGAATAGATTACTGTTAATTGTCACTGTTGTAATTACTCTTTCTTCGATAAGCCCGAAGCGTGTTGATTCATTTTATAAATGGATGAAATTTCACTTTTTATTTCTTCTGTATGATTGTCAGTTGTTTGCAAGTTATAGGTTAATGGTTGCCGGTTATCCTCAACGCTGCTTGAAGAGTAATGACCAATTACAAACATAGGTAACGTCAGGGTTAACATAGCAATCGCTGTTCCTACAACGTCTGCCAAACGTTGGGAAGGTAATTCCTCTGTATTGGCAGACTGACTGTTTGAATCCATATAAATTATTTAGCTCTTTACATCACTAGTTGCTACAACTCTCCTTACCTGAGAGTGTTGCTATTATTTTAGCTTTTTTTCTGACCGTAAACTCTCTATTCTTTAAGAATTTAAATGAGTATTGGAAGTGACTTTATATATTTGTTTATACCTGCAACTGTTGATACCTATTAACACATAAATATCTTTTAGAAACTCTTGTAACTTATCTCGCTTTATACTTGCGTATTTGCTGATCTGATTACAGGTTGTATTCATTAAATGCCATGCCAAAAAAAACACATATTTTTTATCTATTAATATTAACTTTAAATCATTTCAAAGGTCAACATCCTCTTCCTTTCGGATGATAAACTGCCTGATTATAAAGGTTTTAGGCATTTTGGAAAATAAATGTTTACGATTTAATACTTAAAAGTAGTTGAGTATACTCCAGTTATGGCAGCTCATCATCAGTAAATCCACTCAATATTTAACTTTAACAATATGCTGAGAGTAAAATGCTTAGATAATAATTCTATACTGCAGAATTACAGAAGAATCAAACTATTTGCAAGTAACAAACCAAGAATAATTGCTTATCAAAAATTTTCATATTTAAATCAGTAAAAATAATTATAAATAAAGTTGATGGAATAGTGTTAAGTAGTGCTAACAGTAAGCTAATATTATCCGGATAATTTCTGAAAAATTATCTAATGGTTATGCATGATTAAATATTCTTTTAATAGAAGTTAAATTTAGGCTATGGATCGTCTTATATGCAAAACCAAACAAATTAAAAATATATAACAATTTATCAAATAATCCGGATTAAAAAAACCGCCACTAAAATAGGGCGGTCTGGTTAAGCAATCGGAGGGTATTTATAGCTTACTCTGCCCGAAGGTGAAATTGTTGTAGTCAAGTTTGCACTTACAAAACAAAATTTGTCGGTTTAAAAAAATAATTTAATTTCCACTATAAGCGCTGATTTTTTCTTTGATAAATCTAATGTAAAAATGCTTAAATGTGGATTTAATAACACGCGGCATTCCAAAATCAATTGGCATGAATTTCGAGGGTAGTTGCCAATCATCTATTTGTAGCAAGTTTGGATCAGTACCGACAAAATTGATCGCTTTTAATTCCGGACAAATTCCCAATCGGATTGATGCTACAATGGTAGGTACTTGTTCGGGAGGACATGATAGTATTTCTACTATTGCCCTATCTAAAGCAAATACATCACAAGATGCACCTAATATTCCTAAAGCACGGGGTTGCCCACCACTAGGACCATTTCCTTCATGACCGATAATTCCGTCTATAATTGTTAAGTTGGGGTTAATAGCTTTCGCAGTCTCTACCAACATTTCTCCAAAGCGGTTGGCATCTTTCCCTGCTTCCATGTGCCACCAAGCTTTCATTTTGCCTGGTACGCAACCAAACAAGTTTTTCACTCCTAAAGTTAATACCAATTGTACGTGAGATTTGATTTTGGGTAGATTTATCACTACATCAGCTTCCATCGTCTCTTTCGACAGCAACAAATGATTAAAGTTCTCGTTGACGATTTCGTAGCGTTTACCATGAAATTCAATTACAGGAAGATTGAGTTCTTGCAAAATATTTCCATATCCATTGGCTAGTGCTACTCCTTTGGCGCTACCAAAAGCAGGGCTGTCTCCCAAAAAAGGCTTACCACCAGCCTCTATTACCATATTCGCTACGGCGTAAACTAATTCCGGACGTGTGGTACACTCAGACTTTGGACGGGAACCCGTGAGTAAATTAGGTTTGAGTAAAACGCGATCGCCTTTTTTTACAAATGCTGTGATTCCACCCAAGGGTTGGAGTAAAGTTTCTAAAGATTTCCTCAAAACTTCCGTTTCATAGGAAGTAGCCCTAATTAAACTGACAGATGGTGTTTGAGTCTGCATTTATGATGTAGTCTGTTTCTAAATGTGGTTGGATTGCAGCTTAATTTAAGCGTATTTTTAACCTTTCCGAATCAGTAAAAACCAGGGACACTTTCTAATTTGGATTGTGGTTACTCTTTACTCTTTACTCTTTACTCTTTACTCTTTACTCTTTACTCGTTACTCGTTACTCATTACTCGTTACTCATTACTCATTACTCATTACTCATTACTCGTTACTCATTACTCATTAGTGGTTAGTTGTTAGGAGGAATTTCTTCCCATTCTCCGATGCCCTTCGGCCCCATGCCCCATGCCCCATGCCCCCCAACCCTATTCCCTAAGAATTTCACTCATTTGTTGGAGATTTAATACTTCAGTTAATTCTTGTTCATTCATCAAGTTTTTTTGTAGTACAATTTGTCTTAGTGATTTACCTGTCTCCATTGATTCTTTAGCTATGGCTGCTGCATTCAGGTACCCGATATGAGGGTTTAATGCTGTTACCAAAGCTAAACTTGCTTCAGCGTAGGCTAAACAACGTTCCTCTAAAGCAGTAATTCCTTTGATACAACGGGAAGTGAGTGCTTGAATGGTGTTGCCTAGTATTTCAATACTGTGAATTAAATCGTAGGCAATCAAAGGCATCATCACATTCAGTTCTAATTGCCCTGCTTGAGCGGCATAACTAATAGTGGTGTCGTAACCTATAACCTGGAAACATACCATTGATGTCATCTCAGCCATCACTGGATTGTATTTTCCAGGCATAATCGATGAACCAGGTTGTACTGGTGGTAATTGAATTTCTTTAAAACCAGTTTTTGGCCCCGAATCCATCAGGCGCAAATCATGGGATATTTTAACTAAATCCTGAGCTAGATTGCGTAAAGCACCAGATACATTGACAAATGGTGCCATACTTTGCATTGCGGCCATGAGATGGGGTGCTTCCTTCAAAGGAGAATTTATTAGTCTTGACAGAATTTTTATCACATTTACGCGATATTGGGGATGGGTGTTTAACCCTGTACCGGCTGCACTTCCTCCTAAACCCAGCACCATTAAATCCGATTGTGCAGTATTAATTCGGTTTTTGTGTTCTCTAAGAATCTGTTCCCAAGCGGCAAATGTATCGCCTAAACGTACTGGTACTGCATCTTGTAAATGAGTGCGACCAGATTTTACAATATCTTTAAATTCTGTGGCTTTTTCTGACAAGGCCGCGATCGCATTATCTAAGGCAGGATACAATGTCCGCTCAAGAGCTAAAAGTCCACCGATTCTAATTGCTGTGGGAATTACATCATTTGTAGATTGTCCATAGTTAACATGATCGTTGGGACTAACACGCTTATAATTACCTTTTTCTTCTCCAAGAATTTCCAAAGCGCGATTTGCTAACACTTCATTGACATTCATATGGTGGGAAGTACCAGCACCTGCTTGATAAACATCTACTATAAACTGATCGCGAAATTTTCCCCCTAGTATTTCATCAGCGGCTTGCACAATGGCTTGGCTGACATCTTGAGGTATACAATCTAATTCACCATTAACTGTTGCTGTAGCTTTTTTGATGATGACACAGGCATCCACGTAAGTAGGTAAAGCCTTAATGCCGCTAATAGCAAAGTTTTCGGTAGCCCGCAGGGTTTGAATACCGTAATAAGCATTACTAGGAATTTGGCGATCGCCCATTGAATCCCTTTCGATACGAAATTCTGAATTGCTCATACAAACAAATAACAATCAACAGTTAATAGTTATCAGTTATAAGTTAGAAGGAATAATAGATATTATCAATTCTTAATTCTTAATTCTTTAAGATGACTCTTCCAAACTGGATTACTTTCTCCCGTCTTTTGGGGATACCATTTATTCTTTATGGTTTACATAACCCTACACCCCAAGCAAGATGGGTATGTTTGGCAATTTTTATTGTGGCTGCGGGTACTGATTGGTTAGATGGCTATTTAGCGAGGAAGTTAAACCAAGTAAGTGATTTAGGGAAATTTCTCGATCCTTTAGTCGATAAATTGTTAGTACTTGCTCCAATGCTTGCTTTGATTGAACTAGGACAAATTCCGGCGTGGGGAGTATTTTTAATATTAGGGCGAGAATTGGCTATTGCTGGTTGGCGAGTGAATCAACCAAAAATTAGTGGTGCGAATATTTGGGGAAAATTAAAAACTGTAACTCAAATAATTGCGATCGCGCTTTTAATTGCGCCTTTATCTCCACAATGGGAATTACCTTCTTCGATCGCTTTTTGGGTATCTGTGGCTTTAACTTTAATCTCTGGTGTTATTTATCTTTTACCGCAAAAGTCAACTGAAGAAATAGTTAAATAGCCTAAAATAAATAGCCTAAAAATTCACCTATAAACTATACAAAACAATTTCTTGTTGGGAGGATTCCGTTTTTTAAAAAAGCCCGCAGGCTAAAGCCTTGGGCTACACAAACCAAGCCCACGGAGGTGGGCTTAGCCTGTGAAGCGATACCCAGATGCTCCCTTCTTGTTTTTCAAGAATTTGCTAAACTTCCAATTTCACCTGAGTTACACCGCGACGCATTTTATGCTGTCTTTGTATCCAAGATTGACGAATTGCTTTACTCAATAAATGAGCTAATCTGATAACTAATTTTCTTAAAAATATATTTTTAGGAAATAATTTATTTTGTCTACCTTCTTCTTCTTGAAGTTGTTGAATGCGGATAATTTCGGGTTCTCTTTCTTTCTGAATTCGCGATAACACTCGATCAATTGCTTTATTATCAGCTTCTTCTACAAGCAATAAAGGCACAAGATAATTTGTCGCGACAATTACATCACGTAATGCGACATTAATTCCTTGAGCGCGAATGGGAGACATGGGGTGAGCAGCATCACCCAAAAGTAAAACTCCTGGAGTATGCCAACAGGGACAAATACCAACTACAACTGATAGTTTAATTGGTTTCTCGATAGAATCGGCATAATTTATAAAATGTTCTGCTAACCAAGAAGGTGATATAGATGCAAATATTTGTGCCCATTCAATTTTGGTTTTGTCACTATTATTGGTAATATTTTGACTACCAGATAAAGTCCAAGCAAGATGTAATTTTCCTGGTTCTGCTCCATGGAATATAGCAAATGCATTTTCACCGTCACCAATGGCAGTAAATACATTTTCATCTGTAAAAAGAGAACTTGCAGCAAGTTTAAACCAGAGAACATCCATACTTTTTGGCTGCCTTTCTAATTTTAATCCTGCCCGTTGTCTAATAACAGAATTACGCCCATCTGCGCCAATTACTAAGTCGGCAACAATTTCTCTTCCATCAGCTAATTTCATGCCCGCAACACGATTGTTAATCCATAATAAGTCTTTTACAGCAACACCTTGTATGAATTCAAAATGATTATATTTCTGAGCTTCTAAAATTAGCGCTTCCAGTAAAGGTGGTTGAGAAACTAAAGTACATGGTTGACAATCCAATTCTATGGGTTCATTAACCCGAAATAAAGATTTTTTGTCTAAAAAAAATTCCCATGCATTGAGTTGTCGATGAGGAATCCGCTCAAGTATATTAGATAACCCCATTTCTTCAAGGGCATCTAAACCACTTGGCATTAATCCTTCTCCACGAAAAACTCGATGAAAATCAGAAGCAGCTTCTACCAATGTGACAGCAATACCTCTTTGTACAAGCATTAAAGCAATTGTCACACCAGTAGGACCACCTCCTGCGATCGCGACTTTTTTCATGATTTATGACTCTGTGAAAACAGCATAAAAACTAATTGTCATCGTATAAATTAATAATTTGAAAACAGTAATTTAACTTATAAAAGAGTGCGAAAGTTGGTTAATTAAGATTTGTTTACTCACGATTTAGGCGATCGCGAAGCCCATGGGTGAGGGGCTTATCATCACAATAGGGGCGTTGGTGCGTGACGCTCTCATGTCTTATTACTACGTTCAGATTTATTCGTAGCGTCACACACCCTACAAGACGGGCATAGGGGGCCGAATGTACCTCATTAAAATAAAATCAGCTGTATCTAACCCATCCCTTGTAAAATTTCCTCATCAATAGAAAAATCAATTTCTTTTTGATCTCGTTGAGATGCCAAATAATCGTTTTGAAATGAATCTTTCAATCCAGAAATTAAATCGTAATCTGGATGCCAATTTAATTGTGACATTGCTTTATCCACTGAGGCAAAGAAGTGCTGCATTCTTAAAGGAAAAGCTTTGCGCTTGCCAAAATCAAACTTTTTCGGATCGTAATGTACTATTTGAATGTCATCTGGGGATTTACCGGCAGCTACAGCACAAGCACGGGCTAAACCGTCAAAAGTTACATAACGACTTCCGGAAACGTTATAAATTTGTTTAATAGCCGTAGAATTGCCAATAATTTTGGTCATTGCCTTAGCTAAATCTTTAACATGACCTAACTGAGTAATATGTAATCCATTACCAGGAATGGGAAGGGGACGGTTTCGAGTAATTCTATCAAAAAACCAAGCTTCTAAATCATTGTAATTTTGAGGCCCATAAATATAGGTGGGACGAATTGAGGTAAAAGGAAAGTCATTTTCTACAAGAAAACTTTCGGTATGATGCTTACCCTTGTGACGGCTTTTAGGATCTAGTGCATCTCCTTCTATATGAGGTAAAGTGTCAGATTTAAGATAAACTCCAGCAGAACTCATATAAACAAAATGCTCTAAACCGTTTTGAAAAATTTCTGCTAATGGTTGGGTGTCAGTAAGTTCTCGTCCATTGTTATCAAAAATGACATCAAAATTTTCATTTGTTAACTTTTCTTTTAGTTGATTGGGGTCAGTACGATCACCTGTAATTTGCGATACATTATCAACAGGTAATGGACGATTACCACGATTGAAAAGTACTACCTCATGTCCTTGTTCTACCAATAGTTGAGTTAAATAGACACCAATAAACCGAGTGCCCCCCATGATTAAAATTCGCATAGAACCCCTGCTAAATCTGCTACTTGTTCGCCAAAATATGAGAATGAAGAATCGAGAATATAAGTTAAAAGTTGGCTACATATTCTTTTAACCATTACCTTTATGAAGGTCACAGACGTAAAAACTTCATCCTTATTTGAGATTATCAGCTTGCGGCAACCAATTAGCAGGAACTTATATAGTGGGAATTACGTCACCTTCATGGTTATTAACTTTCCGATTTCATTCAAAAAACGCGATAAATTTAGATTTGACGGTGAAAAACTGCCTGATTTAACCGCATGATAGGTAAATTGTTGGTTTGATCGAAAAGCGCACTTATTATCATGCTTTCATATACAGCACATGCTTTAATGCTGATTAACCCTAATAACATGATGGGACTAGATATTTTAAGATTTTTAAAAAAGCAAAAATCCTGCACAAAAACAAGTAGGGCTATGGATGTGGAAATTTCTCCCAAGGAGGTTTAAGCTATCTTGATTGTATATACGTATATATACCCTTTGAATGCTAAAACTCTGCTGCTTAAACATGCGGTAAATGTCGCATAAGTAGTAAATCCATCAAAGTGACAAAAGTCTGGATATTTTGTACAAATGTTCTTTATCTATGAATACTAGCTGTGCCTTTAAAGTATGCTTTGGTGCATGAGTGGCTAACACCCCACGCAACAGGTGGTTCAGAACTCGTAGTGCGGGAAATTTTGAATCATATAAATGCTGATTTGTATGCTCTAATTGATTTTGAATCAAGTAATCCGGAAAGTTATTTATACAAGCGTCAGATTAGTACAACATTCTTACAGTATTTACCCGCATCAAAAAAAGGTGTGCAAAAATACTTGCCCTTACTGCCATTGGCTATAGAACAACTGGATTTACGCCAATATGATGTAATTCTTTCTTCATCCCATGCCGTTGCTAAAGGGGTTTTAACGACTCCCGATCAAGTGCATATTTGTTACTGTCATAGTCCTATGCGCTACGCTTGGGATTTAACTTTTGATTATATGCGAGAAAGTAAACTGGGAAAAGGAATGGCTGGATGGGTAACCCGCTATGTATTACATCGTTTACGGCAGTGGGATGTTTTGAGTGCCAATCGAGTTGATTACTTCATTGCCAATTCAACATATACCGCACGTAGAATAGGTAGATGTTATAGAAGAGACGCTAAAGTTATATATCCACCAGTAAATACCGATGATTTTCCCTTTTTATCTCAAAAAGAGGATTTTTACCTAACAGTTTCCCGGTTAGTGAGTTACAAACAAGTAACTTTAATTGTCAAAGCTTTTAATCATTTAAAAAAACCTTTGGTAGTAATTGGCACTGGAAATGAGATGGATAAAATCCTTAAGATAGCGAAATCTAACATACAAATACTAGGATGGCAGCCTGACAATATGGTAAAAAAATATATGGCTAATGCCCGAGGTTTTGTCTACGCTGCTTGTGAAGATTTTGGTATTGCCTTAGTTGAAGCACAAGCTTGTGGTACTCCGGCGATCGCCTATGGTGCTGGTGGCGCTTTGGAAACAGTGCGAGATATTCGTTTCCATGGCGATACAGGAACGGGTATATTTTTCCAAAAGCAAACAGAAGCGTCCTTAATTGAAGCGGTGGAAGCTTTTGAAGCTAATTTCAGTAAGTTTAGTCCTGAATATGTGAAAAAGCACGCTGCTCAATTCTCCAAGCAAATGTTTGTTTCTCGTTATCTCGACTTTGTGCATAGCTGTGAGGAAAAAAGCAACAAAAGGAAAATATAACTTGATTCTTCACTTGGGAATGAGAGGATAAAGTAAATTTGCTTCCTAAGCACTTTTAAAAGCTCCATAAGCTTTAAGATTGGGACTATGTGTGGTGTGGATTGTAAGGAGTATGATGACGGCACAGACCTCACTTCTCTCCGGTAAGATTACGCGTACTTTCTTTAAACGCGCTGATCAAAAAAGGAAGCTAAAATTTAAACCCCTAGGTTTTTATTTTCAAGCTTTAAACGGAGAGAAAGCTAAGCGACTGTTCGATATAATATTTTCCCTGTTAGTACTAATTCTGTTTTCTCCTGTTTATTTAATTCTGGCTTTGCTGATTGCTTTAAGCTCCCATGGTCCAATTTTTTACATTCAGGAACGAGTTGGGAAAAATTACAAGCGCTTTTATTGTATTAAATTTCGCACAATGGTCACCAATGCGGATGAAATTTTAATACAGATGATGGAAACATCCCCCCAGTTTAAACAAGAATTTCAGAGTAATTTTAAACTCAAAAAAGACCCTAGAATTACCACAATAGGTAAGTTTTTACGAATTACCAGCTTGGATGAATTTCCACAGTTTTGGAATGTTCTTAAAGGCGATATGAGTGTTGTCGGACCTCGACCTCTTGTAGCACAAGAATTACCAAAGTACGGTTGCCATATCAATCAAGTTTTAACTATCAAACCAGGAATTACTGGATTGTGGCAAGTTTCTGGACGCAATGACATTCCTTATCCTAGAAGAGTTCAAATAGATTTATACTATGTTAAATTTAGAACTTTTTGGCTAGATTTATGGATTGTTTTGAAAACTATTGGTGTTGTAATTATACCGAAAGATAACGGAGCTTATTAGAAATATTGCTCGATTTGTTTTGTGGAGGGGCAACTAAATTGCCCCGTTAAATTTGATCTGCAATTCTAACTACTATTGTTGAATAAAAAGTTAAGTTAAAAACAAGTTTATTTTTTTACAGAAGATATCAGTTTTTTTCGCTGTTGCTATATTAATTTAACAAAACTTAACAAGTCTGTTTAAAAGATTACTTTTATAAAAAAATACTGTGTATTCTATTTGTCTATTAATTTTTTATATTTTTGAAGATTATATATTAAACAACTAAACTTATACTTTATATTCTTTGTTTGATTGTATTTCAAGCAACAAATATTATTTGCTTGCGGTGTAATTCCGTTTGGGAAACAGTTACTAACACTAATATTCTAAAAAAATAAAATACCTGCCTATATTTTTTTATAGCAACATTTATTGAAAATTATTTCTAAAAAATTAATTTAATCTTTATACATTCACCAAATAAATAAAATATTTGTAAACATAAAAAAATATACTAGATACATAGTTGATCTCTGGTTACCCTTTGAAAGGTTTATAATGAATTAATACTAGTCAGTATATTTACCTGTTTGTAACGGATATTACTTAAATAAAAATCCTAGGTTTCCTCGGAGGGCAAGTAAGTATATTCCTGTTAGCTTATACCAGGCTACCTGTATTAATTTGATTAGAAAAGATAAGGAATAAAGGAGAATGACCCAACAAAAGCGAGCGTTGATTACTGGTATTACCGGACAAGATGGTTCTTATCTAAGTGAATTTTTATTAGAAAAAGGTTACGAAGTACACGGAATAATTCGCCGTACTTCTACCTTCAATACAGACCGTATTGACCATATCTATGAAGATCCTCATAAACAAGGAGTGCGGTTATTTCTTCATTACGGTGATTTAACTGATGGTACGACGCTACGCCGCATTCTCGAAGAAGTCCAACCTGTAGAAATTTACAACTTGGGTGCTCAATCTCATGTACGGGTAAGTTTTGATTCACCAGAATATACAGTGGATGCTGTCGGAATGGGAACCCTACGTTTACTAGAAGCAATCCGCGACTATCAACGTCGTACTGGTATTCAAGTACGCTTCTATCAAGCTGGTTCTTCAGAAATGTTCGGTTTAGTACAAGCAGTACCCCAAAAGGAAGACACTCCATTTTATCCTCGCAGTCCTTATGCTTGTGCTAAGGTTTACGGTCATTGGCAGACTGTTAATTACCGCGAATCTTATAATATGTTTGCTTGTAACGGTATTTTGTTTAACCACGAATCGCCGCGTCGGGGTGAAACCTTTGTAACTCGTAAAATTACTAGAGCAGTTGCCCGTATTGTTGCTGGTAATCAGAAGAAACTTTACATGGGTAATCTAGACTCTAAAAGAGATTGGGGTTATGCGAAAGATTACGTGCGGGCAATGTGGATGATGTTACAGCAAGACCAGCCCGATGATTATGTAATTGCCACAAACGAAACCCATTCTGTACGTGAGTTTCTAGAATTAGCATTTAATTACGTAAATCTTGATTGGCAAGATTATGTAGAGTTTGACCAACGTTATTTACGCCCTGCGGAAGTAGATTTGTTGATTGGAGATTCTTCTAAAGCTAGAGAAAAGTTAGGTTGGACTCCATCGGTAACTTTTGAACAACTAGTGGCTTTAATGGTAGAAGCCGATTTACAAGCTTTGGGTTTGACTTCTCCTGATAATAAATTAGTTGAATCGATCAAAGATAATGCCATGATTCGTCAAGAATTGGGCGCACTACATATGTAATTTTACGTAGTCAGCGAAATATATTGTTAAATAAAAGCTGACAAAACAATTCGCAATCTTATTGCCGCTTTGCATCACCCAAGCTAGATAATTTGTAATTAATCCAGGGTAAAATCTACCTCTGCTTTTTGATGAAAACAATATAAAATATTATTCCTTAATTGGAAGTGTGGTGTTTCTAAAGTGGTGTTTCTAAAAAGCAATAATTGCCTTCATCTTGATAGCAAAGTTACGGCTTAAATTGCGAATTGCTTTTATACCAATGAGGAGCAAAGAACTATGAATAGCTTAGAGTTAAATAATAAAAAAATTCTAGTTACTGGTGGCGCTGGTTTTTTAGGCCGTCAAGTAGTAAACCAACTTATTAAAGCTGGAGCAGAACCCGATAAAATTACAATACCGCGATCGCGAGATTATGATTTG
>DESS01000264.1:51603-58671 GCA_002361335.1 Richelia sp. UBA3308 | reverse complement strand
CATTTAGCAGCCCACGTTGGCGGTATCGGTCTTAATCGTGAAAAACCTGCTGAGTTGTTTTACGACAACTTGATGATGGGAGCCCAGTTAATTCATGCTGCTTATGAAGCTGGGGTGGAGAAATTTACCTGTGTGGGCACTATCTGCGCTTATCCTAATTTAACTCCGGTACCATTTAAAGAAGATGATCTGTGGAATGGCTACCCAGAAATAACCAATGCACCTTATGGTATTGCTAAAAAAGCTCTTTTGGTGCAGTTACAAGCTTACCGTCAACAGTACGGTTTTAACGGAATATATTTGCTACCAGTAAATTTATACGGTCCGGAAGATAACTTCGATCCAAGAAGTTCTCATGTGATCCCGGCTTTAATTCGTAAAGTTCAAGAAGCCCAAGAAAGAGGGGACAAAGAGATTCCCGTTTGGGGTGATGGAAGTCCTAGCCGCGAATTTTTGTATTCTGAAGATGCAGCGCGGGGTATTGTTATGGCTACTCAATCATATAACAAGCCGGAACCCGTGAACTTGGGAACTTGTAATGAAATTCAGATTCGCAATTTGATTACTACAATTTGTGAATTGATGGAATTTGACGGTGAAATAGTTTGGCAAACTGATAAGCCAAACGGACAACCCCGTCGCTGTTTGGATACTGAAAGAGCGAAGAAAGAATTTGGTTTCACCGCTCAAGTAGGATTTCAGGAAGGATTGAAAAATACTATTGAATGGTGGCGCGAAAATGCCGCTCAAGCTGTAGCGTAAATTTTAGGTATTATGTAGAGACGCGATACCCTTGCGTCTCTACAATGTTATGGGAGGAATGCCTAATTTTCGCCATGATAAATCCACATCGCTTGGGTGTCACCTGCTTTCTTAAAACCACATTTACAATAAAAATCAACAGTTTCAGCCTCTGCAACTAATATCTGTTGGTGAAAATCCCGATATTTTTGAGTAATTATTTTTAATAAATTTAAACCAATTCCTTGTTTTTGATACTTTGGCAGAACTAATAAGTGCGGGTAATAAACAACTAAATAACCATCCGTAATTGCATTGACTAAGCCTACTAATTTTTCTTTATCCCAAGCTGTTACGAGTGAATGGGAATTCATTAAAGCATTGTATAATCCTAACGGTTTTTTCGCCGAGGACCATTCATTAGCTTCATAAAGATGTAAAATGCTATCGATAGATAAGTTGCGGGTTTGTTTATACTCAATATTATTTTGAGTCATAAGTTTGACTTGCCAATCAATTATTTGTTAATAAATTCCTAGAAATTAACTTTTTATAAAATTGTGAATCGGGCTAAGCATCAATCGGAAAAAACTGAATTACGTCGTAATATTATCAAACAACGTCAATCTCTCTCAGAACAAGAATGGCAGGAAAAAAGTCAAGCTATTTGTACAAATATTTACAATTCAAAACTATTTGATCGAGCTAAAACAGTACTAGCTTATTTCAGCTTTCGTCAAGAACCAGATTTGAGTTATTTATTTTCAGATAATACAAAAATATGGGGATTTCCTCGCTGCGTAGATAAATCTTTAATTTGGCATATTTGGACACCTCAAAACCAATTAATAACTGGTAAATACGGTATTCGCGAACCCCATCCCAATTTACCAATAATTAGTCCACATCAAGTTGATTTAATTTTAGTTCCTTGTGTTGCTTGTGACTATCAAAGTTATCGTTTGGGTTACGGTGGTGGATATTACGATCGCTTGTTAAGTTCTCCCGATTGGGAGTCAATACCAACAATAGGTATTGTGTTTGATTTTGCTTATTTACCTCAACTACCTATCGAAAATTGGGATCAAAAATTAACTACAGTCTGTACAGAAATCGGCTTAAAATCATAACTCTTGGATAATAAGTAAGTCGGCACAAATAAACGAGGGCTGTTTGCTAGATGTTAACCGAGTTGTCAATAATACTCGCGTACTAACATTGTCACCACTCACTATTCACTACTCTCTTATCCTAATTACAATTTTCAACACTGACCTACTTGTATGATAATTTACTGACTTGAGTGGGAATCATGAGAAAAGAAATTTGAATGATATTCCCCAATATGGAAGATATTTTTACCACAGAATTTTTTTCCGAAGCAGTTGCTTTACCAGAAGATAAGCAGACAGCGACAACAACTTCTGTTAATTACGACGATAAACAAAGAGCTTTAGCGGGTGTAATAGCTAAAATTCGCGAATCTTTAGATATAGAAACCATTTTCAAAACTACAGTTACCGAAGTACGACAACTTCTTGCTGCCGACAGAGTTGGAGTGTTTCGTTTTTATCCCGAACAAGAATGGGAAGGTGAATTTATATCCGAAGATGTAGCACCCCAATGGGATTCAGCATTAGATGCAAAAGTTCAAGATCACTGCTTTAGCATCCGGTTTGCGGATTTGTATAAGCAGGGAAGAGTCAGCGCAATTTCTGACATTTATCAAGGGAACTTCAAAGATTGTTACATTGAGATTTTGGCAAAATTTCAAATCCGTGCTAATGTTGTTGCTCCCTTACTTAAAGGCGATCGCCTTTGGGGATTATTATGCATTCATCAATGTAGCGCTCCCCGTGAATGGCAGCAATCAGAAATTGATTTTGTCAGTCAAATTGCCGAACATTTAGGTGTAGCTCTACAACATACAGATTTACTCTTTCAAGCAAGATATCAAGTCAAACTACAGAAAGCTTTGAACGGAGTAGTTTCTCGTATCCGTAAGTCTTTAGATTTAGATAGTACTTTCAAAACTACGGTAACCGAAGTGCGTCAGTTACTCAAGACAGATAGAGTCGGAGTATTTCGTTTTTATCCGGAACAAAATTGGCAAGGAGAATTTATTTACGAGGATATTGGTTCCGATTTGGGTTCAGCAATGTCTATAAAATTGCAAGATCATTGCTTTGCTTCAGAATTTGCTGCATTATACAAAGAAGGAAGAATTAGAGCAATAGATAATATTCATAATAATGATATAAGTGATTGTCACGTAAAAATTCTGGAAAGATTTCAAGTACGAGCTAATATTGTTGCACCTTTAACGAAAGGAGAAGATTTATGGGGATTACTTTGTATTCATCAATGTGACGCTCCCAGAAAGTGGGAAACGGCAGAAATTGAATTTGTGCAACAAATTTCCGAACATTTAGGAGTAGCACTCCAACAAGCCGATTACCTTGAACAAGTAAGAGTTCAATCAGCCCAGTTAAGCCAAGCTGTTGAAAGAGAAAGAGCTGCAGAATGGCAAAAAGCTACTGCAATGGCTGTAGAAAAAATTCGTCAATCTCTAGATTTAAAAGTTATTTTCCACAATACAACTTCTGAAGTAAGAGAACTACTTGATGCTGATAGAGTGGCAATTTATCGCTTTAATGATGATTGGAGTGGTAGATTTGTCTCGGAATCGGTAAAAGAAGGTTGGACTTGCTTAATGGAGTCACAGCAATATCAATCGGAATTAGTCGCAAATGTCAGTGAATGCAGCCTCAAAGATTTAGCGAAATCATTGACTGTAACCGATACTCATCTTCAAGAAACCGAAGGGGGTAGTTTTAGTCAAGTCGAGTTGTTCAGAGTTTGTAATGATATTTATAATTCAGACTTTAGCGACTGCTATATTCAACTTTTAGAAAGCTATCAAGCAAAAGCTTATGTTATCGTCGCGATTTATTTCAATGACAAACTTTGGGGTTTACTTGCGGTTTACCAGAATTGTGCACCTCGTCAATGGCATAATGATGAAATTTTCTTTATTACTCAAATTGGTACCCAATTAGGAGTAGCACTACAGCAAGCAGAATTCTTACAAAAAACTCAGAAGCAAGCTGAAGAATTAGCCAAAGCCGCACACAGACAAAGAGCGTTAGCCACTACAGTTGAAAAAATCCGGCAAACCCTCGATATTGACACTATTTTTAAAGCGACAACTCAAGAAGTACGTCAGTTGTTAGAAGTCGAAAGAGTTGCAATCTATCGTTTTTACAATGACGGTAGTGGGGAATTCGTCGCTGATTCAATTGTTGATGGTTGGGTACCATTAACTAATCCCCAACCAGTCAACGAACCTTTATTATTACAAGCAACTAAAGCTGGTAAATATCCCCGCAATGAAGTTTTTGTACCAATTAATCTCGGAGATAAACTTTGGGGATTGTTGGTAGCTTATCAAAATTCCCAACCCCGTTATTGGGAAGATGAAGAAATAAATTTACTCGCACAAGTCGGTATCCAATTAGGGGTAGCATTACAGCAGACAACTGCTTTGATGCAGCTACAACAACAAGCAGAGAAATTATCTAAAGCGGCACTCAGAGAACGTAAAGCAACCCAAAGAGAAAAAGCTTTAGCCACTACGGTTAAAAAAATCCGCGAGTCTCTGGATTTAAACACTATCTTCAATAATAGTACTCAAGAGGTTCGCCGACTATTGGAAGCCGATAGAGTTGCAATTTACCGCTTTTGGAAAGATTGGAGTGGGGAATTTGTCGCTGAGTCAGTTGCTGATGGTTGGACTCCGGTGCGAGAATTAGTACCTGTAATCGCCGATGATTATCTGCAAGAACATCAAGGTGGACCCTACGCTAATGGTAAAATTCTCGTTGTAAACGATATTTACGATACTGGTTATTCTATCTGTCATATTGCCCTAATCGAACAAATGCAAGCTAGGGCTTATGTCATCGTACCTGTTTTCCAAGGTGCTAAACTTTGGGGTTTATTAGCAGCTTATCAAAATAGCGGAACCCGGAATTGGCAAGAGTCAGAGGTGGATTTACTCGTACAAATTGCCACTCAATTGGGAGTTGGATTACAGCAAGCTGAATTGCTCGAACAAACTCAAAGCCAAAAGGAAGAACTCACTCATACCTTAAAAGAATTGCAAAGTACTCAAACTCAGTTAATTCAAAGTGAAAAAATGGCTGGTTTGGGGCAATTAGTTGCTGGTGTTGCCCATGAAATTAATAATCCGGTTAATTTTATTTTTGGGAATCTTTCCCATATTGATAATTATGTGAAAGATTTATCCGGAATACTTGAGCTTTACCGTAATGCTTATCCTCACCCAGAATCACACATTCAAGAACAAGCTACAACCATTGATTTGAACTATATTTTGGAAGATTTACCAAAAATAGTTGATTCCATGAAAATCGGTGCTCAAAGAATTCGTTCCTTGGTACTTTCTTTACGCACTTTCTCCCGTCTTGACGAAGCAGAAATGAAACCTGTTGATATTCATGAAGGGATTGAAAGTACCATTATGATTTTGCAACATAAAATCAAGGAAAACCCTAATAGTTCTGGAATAGAACTAGTTAAGGAATACGGAAAATTACCAAAAGTAGAATGTTATGCTGCACAGCTCAATCAAGTATTTATGAATATCCTCAGTAATGCGATCGATGCATTAGAAACAAAGTTTAACAATTATGAGAGTGAAGGCAATCCAAAAATTCAGATTATTACAGAACTAGTAAATGAAAAATATATTTCAATTTGTATTTCCGATAATGGTAGTGGAATTCCCTCCGAAATCCTCTCTAGAATTTTTGACCCATTTTTCACTACTAAAGAACCTGGAAAAGGTACTGGTTTGGGTTTATCTATCAGCTATCAAATTATTGTTGATAAGCACGAAGGTAAATTTGAATGTGATTCCCAAGTTGGTGAAGGTAGCGCATTTTGGATCGAAATTCCAATTAAGCGCTCAGTTTAATACAGTACAAATTTTACCTTTTTATCTTCCCAATATTTGATCAAAATAGGGGGTTGCATCATGTCTGGTTAAACACTTATCATACCAGTGGGGCTGGGTAATGAGTAATAAATAATGAGTAATTATGATTTCTGTGGGTTATATAGTAAGTAATTAACCGGACTTGATATTGGGTTAAAGTATAACTTCATAAAAAATTGGAACAACACTGATTATTTTTACTAGAGGCTATTTACTGTTTCGATTTCCCCAGTACTTAGGACAATTATTAATATTGTTAAGAGCAAAAATAAAAAGCAACGATCCATTGATAATTCCTCTAACAAGCGCCTTTTTTGTTAAGTACTGACCAAATTGTCTTAAAAATAAGAAACAAATCGTAAGATATGGACCATTTACGTTGATAGTCTAAATCCATTTTAACTATATCTTCAAAATCTTTGATACTAGAACGACCATTAGCTTGCCATTCTCCAGTAATACCGGGTTTGACTCGTAGCCTTTCCCAATGGTGCGGTTGATATTGTATTACTTCATCGGGAGTGGGGGGACGAGTTCCTACTAAACTCATTTCTCCTTTGAGTACGTTCCAAAATTGAGGTAATTCATCCAAACTGGTACGGCGTAAAAATTTACCTACTTGGGTAATCCGGGGATCTTCTACACATTTAAATATATAACCGCTGGCTTCATTTTTTACTAAGTGCTTGAGTTTATCGGCATCAACAATCATGGAACGAAATTTCCATATACGGAATGTTTTTCCGTAATTACCACAGCGAATTTGAGTATAAAATATTGGACCTGGGTCATCTAATAAAGTTGCTATTGCGATTGGAATGGCGATCGCAGCAGTTAGGATCAATCCAACAATTGCTCCTATTATGTCAATTAGTCTTTTGACAACGCTTATTTGGGAAGGATGAGGAGACTGGTAAGTCAAACGAAATGATTCAGGTGGACTCAGTTTTACTGAGTCTTTTTTGATCCCACTTTTGGGTACAGAAGTAACATTGTAAGCCATAATCAAGTAAAAACACGTAATTTTCAGGGTTTACAGTGCTAATATAGACAAATAATTCACGTAAGTGTAAATAAATATTAAAAGTTTACGAAATCTTTTAATCACACTATATCATTTTAAAAATCACGTGTTTTCCCAGTAAACCGTATATTTTGATGCCAATTAATATATGGGTTAAAGGTTAAAACTTAAAGGTTAAAGGTTAGGAGCGCCCGCTTAAGGGGGAAGTCATATCATATCCGGTTAAACTCGCCCAAGCTGTGGGGGTGAATGAGTAACAAGTAACAAGTAACGAGTAACGAGT
>DESS01000264.1:34388-51516 GCA_002361335.1 Richelia sp. UBA3308 | reverse complement strand
TAATTAGCCGGACTTGATATCAAAAGTCAAAAGTCAAAAGTAAATAAGAGAGGAGAGGTTGGGGATTAGTGGTTCCCTTTCTGCTACGAAAAACTTATCCAAACTTCATTAAACTAGGTTAACATCGGCAAGGTGTTAACTTCGGGTTTCATCCAAGGGAGTCGGCTCCAACAGTCCACACAGGCGCAAATTCGGGTGTAGCCCACCCTACTCGCGAAAAAAATTGTTTTGAAGCTTTTAGTCATTGTTCATCCATTATTTTCAGCTCTCTTTAACAAATCGTGGACTCCCGTTTGACCTTTTTATAGGCTTGCCAGTTTTGAATCGACTGTGGTTTACAAACCATATCAATAAAGCCGATGTGTTCGGCATTAATTTTAGTATATATGTACACGACCTGTTAAACAAGAGATAAAAACTTACTTTAATTGCAGAAGTTTAAGTAAGTTTAAAAAAGAATTTCACGATTTAATCATACTCCAACGGCGAAGTTGACGATGTAAGGTTCTTCTAGGGATTGATGGGTGCTGGCTTTGATTGCGTCAAGGTAATTGCGTAAATACAGTAATTGTTGCGGATTCGGACGATAGGAAAGACTTCCTTGTTTATCAAATAATGGTGATGCGGTAATAGCTTTGTAGTTGGAGTTTTCTACAGAAGTTTGGTTTAGCCACTGGATATCTTGGTTGTTGGGTACTAAACCTGGAGGTATTTCTCCTTCTAGAAAGGCTAATAAGCGTTGTTGGCAGGTACGAGTGTTGATACCGCGTGCTTCAAATAGTTGGATGACTTCACCGAAGGTAATGACTTTTTCTGGTATAAGTTTTAGTAATTCGGTAAATAAGAAGTAGTCGGTGTATTGCTGTCTGGGTATTTCCAAGACGAGAGGATGCAGCGGTAGAACAGACAATCCGATTGCGACACGGGAACTTGCAGGAGTACCATTTTCCGATAGATATTTTTCTTGAATAATTTTAGCGCTGGGAAGTTTTTGGCGCAACCAACGATTAATGGCGGTTATGGATGAAACACCGCCGCTAAGAATAATCCGATCGATGGCTTCTGTAGGTATACCGCGTGTTACTAATAGTTTATTTAATTCGCGGTTAATGCGGCGGACGAAGGGCACAAATACTTGACTTTCTAAGTCTCGTCGCTCTAATTCCCATCTTTGGTCTGCTAGTTCTATAGTAAAGGATTCTTGGTGTTGCAAGATTAATTTAAGGGCGATCGCAGCATCCAGTAGTGCTTTACCTAGGGGTGAACTTTCGAGTCTTTTCTGTAAGGTTATGCGCTGGCTAATATCAGGTTCGCCAGCACGAGGTAGTTCTAATTGTTCTAAAGCTAAGCTGGAAAAACGTATTTGTTCTAAACCAGGAATATTTGGTTTCCAATGTAGGGGCTTATTGTCGTTGCTGTTATCTGAGGATTTGGACTTACCGGATGTACGCCATTTTGGCGGTAGGAGTAGTTGAGTGATTATGTCTTGTTCCATGGCTTTTCCGCCGCAGGGAAAGCCGTGAAGCAGAAATTCGTTGTGTGTTAAATCTTGCAAATTATCGGGTAAATCTACTAATGCCATTTCGGTGGCACTTGCTCCCATGTTGATAACTAAGGTGTTACCCCGGAGCTGATTATTGCTTATGGCAATGGGAGCAGAGTTTTCTTCCTGTACTAATTTAACTATTTCACCGTTAGAGCCTTCCAATTCTCCGAGCAAAGTGGCGATCGCTTCTTCAACAAAAAATACTTGTTGGGGATGTTCTATTAATTGAGAAATGAGTAATGATTCTCGGAGGTTAAAGCGATATTGTTCTGACCAGTTGGAAGGACAAGTACAAATTACGCCAGCGATTTTGTTAATGATACTACTAAATTGTTCTCGATCGATACCGATGGCAGTGGCGGTTAATCCTAGGGTGGTGCTATTGGACTCAGATTTTAAAGTTAATAACAATTTTGAAAGGGAGTGTACAATCCATACTAGAGGAACTGTAGAAAATTCATTGAGTTGTAGTTGTGGTTCCCATTTTTGCCGTACTTCGGTGGAAGCTGTTTCGGAAAGGTTTTTGTAAGGAAGGGAAATTTGTAAATATGGTTTTAGATATGCTGAATAAATATTTTCTTCGGCTTGGTTTTCCCTTGTATTTTGACTAGTAGAGGTTTTGGGAAGATAAACTTCGGCTGGTAAACGAAAATTCCAGGTTTGAGAGGTTGCTTGATGTTGGTTTTCTTGGGCCCAGTAAATTGGATGAATTACTTGGGTGGAACGATTTAATAATGCAGCAGAAATGCCTGTAGTTCCTAAATCTAGCCCTAAATACCAAACTGTATCGCCTGCCTTTGTGGAAGGGATTTCGGTAGAATTGATTGAAGCTGATTTGTCTTGTGAAGAATTATCTTCTGAGAAATTATCTTCAGTAGCAGTAGTTTTTTCGGTTTCGGGGAGTGGAGTTTCTAAACTACTGGCATCTAAATTTATATTTGGTTGTCGAAGAGAAGCAACTGGAAGTGTAATTTCTTGGAATTGCGGTTTTTCTTTTGTCGGTTTAATAACAGCTTCTGATTCTTTTATTTGCTGAAATTCTTCTGTAGTAGTTTCTTGTGTGTTTACAGGAAGTTGTTCTTGTTCAATTGCTCCCTTAGTTTCTTCTGTAGTAAGACGAACAAGTTCAGGCTCAATTGGTTTATTAGTTTCTTCTTTGTTTACAGGAACTTGTTTTTGCTCAATTGGTGTGGCAGTTTCTTTTTCTTCTTTGTTTACAGGAACTTCTTGTTGTTGTGATTGTAAATTTTCGGATGGTGGTTCTTCAAATAAAAGCTCTGTTAGAGAAGTGATTGTATCTTCACTTGCAGGTTGTATTTTTCTATAAGAATTTTTAACAGTGTTTTGATTTGATTCTAATATATTTTCATTTATAGATTCACTACTGTTAGCTAAATCTATATCTAAATTTATATTATTATCGTTAAACCAAGGGTCTGTTACTGGTAATTCATCATGGTCGGAATTATCTATAGTTTCAGCAGTGGATGATGGGGGTGTAAATTTAAAAATTACTTCCTGGGAAATAACTTTTTTCTCTGTTTCTGTCTGTTTTACTTGTGAATCAAAATCTGATGTGGCAGGAATTTCCACATCAATAGCAGAAGGGCGAATTTGTTGCTCGGAAGGTTGTGTGTAAGAGGTAGTTAAATTATCGTTGTCAAACAAGCTGGCGTAAAGTTCATCAACTTCATCTTCATTGGTATTTTCTGAAGGAGTTGTTGGTGGTAATTCAGCTGCTTCCGCTGCTATTTCTTTCAAGTGAGACAATACTGCCTGCATTTTTTCTGGAGAATCAAAACTCTCTTGTTGTAATATTTCCTCTTTTTCCTCGGAAAAATCAAATTTTAAGTATTTTTTATCTTCTGATTTTTCATTTAAATCTTCACTCTCGTACTCTTCTTTTAATTGAGAAATAAGTGCTGAAAAATCGGATGTAACAGAAGTATCATTAGAATCTTCTTGAGCTTGAGAAAATTCAATATTATCGATTGTTTCGTCGGGAGTGACTTCTAATTTTTCGTTAATATCTCCATGGTCTTCTTCAACTGAATCAACAGTTTCAATATCATAAATATCTCCATCGTAGTCTTCTACAAAATCAACAGTTTCACTATCAATTGTTTCGACGATTATTTCATCTGTTGTTTCCTCTAATAATTCTGGATATTCGAGATTTTGAGGTATTTTAGCAAGATTTGTCAGCAAACTTTCAAGTAACTCTTCTCCTTGGATTCCTTTTTGATGCATTCTTGCTAATGCTTGGGATAAGGAATCGTGATAAGCATGAATATTACGCTGTAATGCTTCAAAAACAACATTTACGGTTCCATCCAAAGCTACCAAACGTCGATCTAAATCATTTGTCAGTTGGGTTAAACGTTCTACAGAAGCTGAATCTGTTCGATTACTAGAAGGGGGTAGAGCTTTCTGTGGCGCAATATCATTAGAAATACCACCAATGGATGCCGCGTCAACCTCGCCATCAATATCCGAATGCAAACGATTTTTTAGCACCTGCATGAACTCGGTTATTATTTTCTCTTGGGAAGCTAACTGCTGCGCTAAAGAATAATCATGCAGTCGCTTTTTTTCCAACTCCCGGATTTCAGCAATTAAATTCGCTCTTTCTTCCAAAAGCATTTTTAACTCTGCTTTAAGTGGTTCAATCAATACAGAAAGCTGATCGTCATGGTATTGTGTTTTGCTTGAAGAAACTGAAGATTCTTGATTTCCTTCTTGGACAAATTTTGCTACTAAAGGCGATAATTTTACTTGTGGAGAATTGTTTGCATCATACTCTATTTCTTTTACGAGGAAATCTCGAATACGCTCTAAAAGCTCACGTGGCTCTTCCTGAGAAGAAATCCCCCACAAACGCTTACCTTTGTGAGTGAGTAATTTATCAATGTCTGCAATCATGCTTTGAATTTGGGTTGCACGGGAAGTCACGTTGATTTTCCTTATTGTATTATGGGCTTTACGGGGATAATAACGAATCATCTACACCGCCTTGGCGACGGTGAGCGCAATCAATTTACAACTACTAACTGGATGTAATTTATCAAGCAGATATTAGGATATTGTCAAGAGAACAATACGAACATAGTAGTGTTGATAAATTTTATAAAATTGGGGGAGTAGACGCACAATATTTATAGAATCTTGTTACTAAGGATACTAATAACCAAGTTGGCGTGATTTTACGCCCAACCTGTTAAAAATTTAAGGTTAGCAAAAATTAATTGACTTGAGCATTTTTAATGTTATTTGCATATAATTATTAGGAACAGACGCGATACTAAAAAGTAATTAAAGTAATTACTTACAACCACTGCTGCCAATTCCCGATTAATAGAATTTAAAGCTCTGTGGCACCTATACCAAAGTTGTACTTAGTTTAAACCTATAAATAGGCTGCCTACAACGTCCCCGAAAACTTATTAGTTTTGCTTTTTTTGTGTAACATAGTTTAGTTTAGTTTTGTTTGCGATCGGGATCAATTTAATCCCGGCTGACAATGAAAAATGGTGATTTGTATTACAAATAAAATTAAAATCTCCTAATGGAAGACAGGTATAGCTTGCATCCCTCCGCCAAAGAAGTAACCCTCTCAACTCCTTTTTTTGAAGGTTTACCAAAAACGGCTATAAAATTAGCTTTGAGTAATCTAGTTAGTCGCTCTCACCCTGCGAATCAAGTAATTTTACTAGAAAACGACTGGGGCGGCTCCGTTTATTTTATCGTGGAGGGCTGGGTTAAAATTCGCACTTACAATTTAGAAGGCAAAGAATTAACCCTAAATATTCTTGGTAGAGGAGAATTATTTGGTGAAATGGCTGCATTAAATGAAGTACCTCGTTCTACAGATGTGATAACTTTAACTGCGACTCAAATCGCCAGTTTACCATCACAGGATTTTATTAAATTACTCAAAAGCGAACCTTTAGCAGGAGTGCGACTAGCACAGTTAATGGCCCGACGTTTGCGACAAGTTAACCGGCGCTTACGGTTGCGCGAATCTGATTCAGCTTCTCGCGTAGCAGATACTTTATTATTTTTGGCAGAGGGGCAAGGAATAAAAGGTTCTACTGGGGTGGAAATTCCCAATTTACCTCATCGAGAATTAGGTAGTCTCAGCGGATTGGCGCGAGAAACTGTTACAAGAGTATTAACTAGGTTACAAAAGAAAAAACTAATTAATCGCAATGGGGAGGTTATTTGTATTCCAGATGTATCAGCGTTAGAAAAGATGATAGTTTAACACGATCTAGCACTGTCTTTCACATGGATATTCTTAATTCTTCGCCAAATGATAAAGGAGGAAACAATTCCTTTGTTCGCAATACATCCAACCATAGGGATAATCAACATTTAGCTAGTCCCCATCTGCAAGTCGATGCCCCATTAAAAATGGTGGAAACGGCATTTTTGGCAAGTACCGCCAGCTTACTTTGGTTTATTAATATTTATTTTCCTTTAGGTCTTCTAAAAATATTCTTTCCCATACCCATTGCTTTAGTTTACCTGCGCTGGAATAGCAGAGCAGCATGGATGTCAGCTTTAACCTCCGGTTTACTGTTATTAGTATTAATGGGACCTACTAGAAGTATGCTGTTTGTCATGCCCTATGCTTTTATGGGAGTACTTCTAGGAGCAACATGGCACCGTCGAGTTCCTTGGATTATTTCCATCAGCTTGGCTACCCTTCTTGGTGCAATCGGCGTATTTTTTCGCCTATGGCTACTATCTTTACTCTCTGGTGAAGATTTATGGATTTACTTAATCAACCAAGTAACTAAGGTTCTAGAATGGCTATTCGTTAACTTGGGAATTCTCTCAACTCCCAACCCCTTCCTAATTCAAATAGGTGCCATTTGCTTAATATTACTTAATAATTTTATATATTTATTCGTAGTACACATAGCAGCATGGTTATTATTAGATCGTTTAGGCAACCCCATACCGCGCCCGCCAAAATGGGTACAAGTGTTGATGGATTATGAGTAATTATCAGGATGGGAAGATGGGGAGATGGGGAGAAAGAATTTCAAACCCTATGCAAAAGTACTACTGACTCCTCACTACTTACCACTCACTTTTCACTCCTATCCGTTGCCATGCTCAACATATATACGAATATCACTCAGGGCCAAACTTGGGTTACTAAGTATAAACGAAAAAAACCTGGGTTTGCCTGCGTGTTAGGTTTCACTGAAACAGGCTTGATCCCTGGTATTTCTGCTGCTGGTAGCACTCCCGAACACCGAAAGTATACTGCTTTGGCTGATGCTGAATTTTTATACTATGGAGCGGATAAAAAAGGGCAATTTCCCTTACCTCCACTGATTGCGGGTGCTTCTCCGGTGTTTATTACTCGTGCTGTAGTGGAGGCGCTGGATATTCCGGTTTATTTATTTAATGCGGGTTTACTGGAAGCTCCGGGGGTACCAACTATTGATTTGGAAGGTGTACCGGCTAAATGCTTAAGTGGAGCGCAGGCGATGGATTTAACAACGGTAGAAGCTTTGTTCCATCGAGGAATGATTTGGGGTGAAAGACTTTCTTGTAAGAAGGAAAACGAATATTTAGTTATAGGCGAATGCGTTGTTGGTGGAACTACTACTGCATTGGCAATTTTAACAGGTTTGGGTATTCCTGCTAAAGACATGGTTAATAGTTCTCATCCTGTTTGTAATCATGCTCAAAAATGGCAAATTGTCGAGGCTGGGTTGGGGAAGATGGGGACAAGGGGATGGGGAAAGACGGAAATCGAAAATCCTATTGATCCACTTGATCCACTAGTGCTTGTTGCTGCTGTGGGAGATCCCATGCAGGTTGCTGTGGCTGGAATGGCGATCGCTGCAAGTCGGTATGGGGGTGTTTTACTTGCTGGTGGTACGCAAATGCTGGCTGTATTTACCTTGGCAAGTGCGATCGCTTTGGGAAAAGATTTATATTGGCAACCAGAGGAAATAGTTGTTGGTACTACTCGCTGGGTAACGGAAGATTCTAGTGGAAGAACGGTAGAATTAGCCCAGTTGATTGGAAAAAAAACCAATATAACACCATGTTTACTTGCCACTGGGCTATGTTTTGACAATTCTCGTTATGCTCAATTAAAAGCTTACGAACAAGGCTTTGTTAAAGAGGGTATGGGTGCTGGAGGTGCTTGCATTGCTGCCTACTTGAAGGAAGATTGGCAGCAAAACCAATTCATAGGGGCAATAGAAGCCCAATTACATCGTTATTGGCAGGGGTAGGAGTTTACCAGGTGGAAGCAGTACCGACAGCAGCATATTATTATTGCGGTTTGACAAAGCTCAAATTCAATCAAAATTAAGGATTATGTTTTAAGAATTGATTCTTTTGAGTAATAATTGTTCTTCTAAAGCAGCAATACGATTATATGCTGCTGTAAGTTGGGCTGTAAGTCGTTGAATTTGAATATCTGGCGTTAGATGTTTATCTCCTCCTTCAAGATTCCCATCTAAATAAATGTCATCCACTAATACATCTTTGTGTTCTAATTCGGAATTAAAACCAATTGAATCTTTTAATTCATAGTTTGGGCCATCACTAACTTTTTGATCGGGATCCGCACCCTGATAGGCTTTTGCTAAATTGCATTCTGCTAAAGCTTGAGAAATTTTACTATCTAGCTGCTCAACTGCCTCATAAAGCTCGTCTAGTTTATCACTCAAGCTCAAGACTTGGTGTTGTAACTGCTCCATTTCATACCCTCGTGTTAATATGCTTCTCTATATTATTCTTTCTATTTCTAAAGTTAACTATACTTATGATTTATTTAACCTTCAGGCTTTTAGTTTTCAAGTCTAAACTTAATTCATCAATTATTAATAACTCTCAACAATAATTAGGGTAATTGCTCAATATTGATGAATCTAAATTTTAAGTTAAAATTTATTGCCAGATCACATAAAAAAAATATTCAAATAATTTGTGCTGTAACCTATACAGGTCAATACTTTTCAACAATTATAAAGAAAGGTGGAACTTAATAATTATAAAAAATTTAGATTAATTGAAAAAAATACTATAAAGGAAATTTATTCGCAAAAGCTATATATATTAATATTTTCGGGAGTTTTACCTTTAAGTATAGTTGGCGACTAATACCATTTGTTTATTAACTAGAGACATAGTTATTTTACTTACATCTTTTACAATCAAAAAATATCGTCAAAATCATTACTAGTTATTTGAATTATTTATCATCCTACTGAGACTGTAAGTCTGGGCTTTTTTGCCATCAGATCTTTAAAATTGACTCAAAATTTTACTGGCTCAATAATGTGACTTTTTTATACTCAAAATAATTAAAATCAGTAATTAAACTAATGGTGCAAAATATGAATTTAACTTGAAGAATTTTAAGTCTAAGTTATTACTTAAGATGAGTGATTAATCACATTTATATGAAATATTCTGTATCTTAGGTTATAGTTGTAAATTTTATAGTCAAATATTACATATTTATTTGATCGATTAATCCAAGTTGCCGGTTTGCAGCCTAGGTATTGGTTACAATGCTTAAAGCGGTTCGTAAAATATATGTAACTATTGGATTTAAATTTAAAGTCAACATAAATGCATAGACGCTCATTTTTGTTCGCTGTATCTACACTCGTAATCTCGCAAATGCTTGTGGGGTGTGATGCTGCCAACAAGCCAAGATTAAATGTACAGGTACTCAAAGGTTCTATTCCAGGAAGAATACTTAAAGAATTTCACAGTCAAATTGAGGAAAGTTTGTCCCAGAAGGTGGAGTTAAAATTTTCGCCGGTGGTACAGTTGCGAGAATTATTCAAGGGATTGCAAAGCTTCCAAGAAAAAACAACAGCAGCAAAGAAATCTGACAGGTTTAATATCTCCCTACCTTTTGGCAACTCTCAACCAAGCACAACTGATTTAGTCACTTTGGGAGATTTTTGGTTGAAAAAAGCTATTGAAGAGAAGTTGATTCAACCAATATCTGGCGAAAAGCTGAATAATTGGTCTAAATTGTCTCCAAAATGGCAAGAATTGGTAACCCGTAACGATGGAGGTTTGGTAGATAAGCAAGGACAAATTTGGGCTGCACCTTACCGTTGGGGTAGTACTGTAATAATTTATCGCCGCGATAAATTAGACAAATTCGATTGGGAGTTGCAAGATTGGAACGATTTGTGGCGAGAGGAATTAAAAGGAAGGATTTCTTTACTTAACCAGCCACGAGAGGTTATTGGTTTGACGTTAAAAAAATTAGGGAAATCCTACAATACCGAGAATTTACAGGAAGTTCCGTCTTTAGAAAAGGAACTACAAACTTTAAACAAACAGATAAAATTTTATAATTCGGTCAATTATATTGAACCCTTAATTTTGGGAGATACCTGGTTAGCATTAGGTTGGTCTAATGATGTTACTTCTATACTTTCGCGTTATCCACAACTTAGCATAGTTGTTCCCAGTTCCGGAACTGCACTTTGGGCTGATTTGTGGGTACAACCGGCAGGTGAAGTTGAAAAAGATTTATCAAATAAATGGATTGATTTTTGCTGGCAAGAGAAGATAGCAAAACAAATTGCTTTGCTAACTAAAGCTAATTCCCCGATTGCTACAGATATTAAAGAATCTGATATTCCTCAAGGATTACAAAAACTTTTACTAACTAATCCTCAAGTTTTCGATAGAAGTGAATTTTTACTTCCTTTATCTCAATCAATAGCTAAGCAATATGATTCGTTATTTAATAAAATGAAGTCAAGGGCTTAGGGCAATTCATAATTTATAATTAGTAATTCATAATTATTGCCCCACGGAATGAATCCGGGGGGGTGATTATCTAATTAATTTTGTGGAACAGAAGGATTTATGATTAAACCTGTGACATTCATATCAATATCACATAAAGGGGTACTTAAATTTAAATTACAGGTGTAGGTAGCTAAAGGTTCTTTTTCGTAGTTGAAAACACGAGTATTGTAACCGTAAGTTCTGGCAACGCTACCCAAACGATTGACAAATTTATAACGTTCTAAATAATCTAATACATTCCAAATTTGTTCGTTGACAATCAAATCAACTCTTCCTGGTTGAGAATTTTTAGCAGGATATGCTATCCAGTTATCTAAAAGTTTGTTTTCCGATTGTTCCTGTGCCCACCATAAACTAGGAACTGTTAATTGTTCTTGGTAAATAGTATTGGCGGTAATTATATTATCTTTAGAATTATCTTTAAGATTAGTTTTTGGATTAGTTAATAATTCTAATTCCAAAGGTGCTTGAGAAGGTTGAGGAATTGGAGAATCTTGTGCTTTTACGAATTTAAGGGGTAGTAGGGAAAGCGTACTAATAAAGATACTAAAAAGTAATGAATTTTGACCCATGATTAGTTGATAATTTAGTTGATAATTTATAAGATATCGATTTGTTTTTTTTAATTAGTGTTCTCTTGTTATTACAGCAAATTTTCTTTTAGTCAAGTACATTTTTAGGGGCAAGGATGCCCGTACCACAGGGAGCATCCCAATTTTTAAAAAACATTTTACCTGACACCCTCAAAGGGTGCAGCACTTACCTAGCTTGAGAATTATTAGCCCGTGAAGACGGGCTTTGTTTTCGTAGCCCCAGGCTTACAGCCTGTGGGCTTTTCAAAAAATTGGGATGCTCCTGATACCACAAGAGTTTTAGGATATACTATTGTAATTCATTTACTACCAAGGTGCTGTATAATCTTCAAATATGATTTTCACCAATATAAAAATTCATTTTTATATTTGATTTATTTGTCGAAGAAAAAAGTAACATGTCATACTTGAACTAATACCGATGATAAAACTACGTATCCATAGTGTATGTAGTTTTCGTGCTAGATAAGCACTACTGTAAGCACCAATAATTGCACCACTAGCCATGACAATTGCTTCTAACCAAATAATTTTATTGCCGAAAGTGAAGTGAATTATAGCAGCTGCATTAATACAGGTTGCTAACCAAGTTTTATAAGCGTTTAAGGTATGGATATTTCCTATACCTATAAAATTTAATATAGCTAACATTAAGATGCCGCTACCACCACCAAAATAACCTCCATAAGTTGAAATAATTAATTGTAAGGGCAAAATTACAATTAGTGGTAAGCGAATTAGCTCTGAATTTTGACTGTGTTTGTTTAACCATTTAATCAAAGGTTGATTGATAATAAATAACACTGTTGCTATTAGCATTAAGTATGGAATTAAGCCGGAAAATTTACTTTGAGATGTATGTAAAAGTAAATAAGAACCAATAATTCCTCCTATAACGCTGACACAACTTAGTAATAGTAATGATTGCCGTTGACTGGAAAATTCTTGGCGATAAGCGATAGTACTTGCAACTGTTCCAAACCATAGCGCTGTTGCATTGGTAGCATTCGCATTAATTGCAGGTACTCCCGCTATTAAAAGTGCGGGAAAAGCAATCAAACCGCCACCACCAGCTACACCATTAACGATTCCTGCAATTAATGATGCGGCAAATAATAAGATTATTGAGTTCATATGAAAAAGATTTAGGTGTGAGGAGTTAGGAATTTGAAGCTAATTACAGCACAATGCTTGTACATGAGGTACAACCATTAATTATTAAACTCTTGTGGTACGGGCCGAAAAGCCCGTTTACGATCTACCTGACTTTGATGAAATATGCTATATATTACCTTTAACCTATTTTTATAGCTTTTATTTGAATGCGACGATAATCAGCAAACCAGTTTCCTTCTTGATATAATTTCGGCTTTAGCTGTTTCTCTACATCATGAATTACCTGGTTTTTTTCTAATTCTGATAACCCTTTAAAGAAAGTTTCGCCGAACATTTTTATCCAATTGACTAAACCAGCGTCTTTATCTTGTAATAAAGTTGGACGAGAAAATAAGTGAGCGATTGTTACTTCAAAACCTTGTTTTTCTAATTTTGCTGCGTATTCACTGATGCTGGGAAAGTACCAAGGATTTAAATTCTGTGGATTTTGAATGCCAATCTTTTCTAATGCTTGGTACAAAGCTTGAATAATTGATTCAATATTTCCTTTTCCGCCAAATTCAGCAATAAAACGCCCATTAATTTTGAGTGATTGGCGAATACAATTTATTACCTCATCCGCTTCGGGAATCCAATGCAATACGGCGTTGGAAAAAACAGCGTCTAGGGGTTGGGATAACTGAAAATTCTTGGCATCGGCGATTTTAAATTTTAATTGAGGATAATTTTGTTGAGCTTTCTCAATCATTTCAGGTGCCCTATCAATTCCGATTACCTCAACACCCATTTCTGCAATTTTCATCGTTAATTGCCCGCTGCCGCATCCTAAATCTAAAATTCGCTCCTTTGGCTGTGGTTTAAGTAGTTGTAATAAATTTTCGCCGTACTGCCAAACAAAAGCGTGTTTATCTTGGTACAGCGTACTGTTCCAATTCTGATTGGATACTGATTTTTTATTCATTTAAGTTAAATTACTGATTTTTGGTTCATGTATGGGCAGGGAAAACAATATATGTAGAGAGCCGATATATCGCGTCTCTACTAAATGCAACTTCATAGTTGATGAAGTAGATTTCCACGGGCTTTCTCTGCCCGTACCACAAGAGTTTTCGGATATGGAGCAATATTTTTTTTAATTAATACCGCTATATTTATTACTCTAAAAAAGGTTTTTAATTATGTCCAATATATATTTGATGCAAAATTAATATATAAAAAATATATGTAGAGAAGCGATATATCGCGTCTCTACATCATTCGTCGTATGATTCCAAAAAATCCTGTTAGCGAAAATCCAAAATTGAATTATGGAATTACGACATCTACGTTATTTTGTAACTTTGGCGGAGGAATTACATTTTGGAAGGGCTGCCGAAAGATTGCATATTGCCCAACCTCCGCTGAGCCAACAAATCCGCCAGTTAGAAACGGAATTGGGTTTTGAATTGTTTTACCGCACTAAACGCAAGGTGGAATTAAGCGAGGCAGGAGAGGTTTTTTTAGTTGAGGTACAGCAAATATTCCGGCAACTTGAACAAGCAATTATTTTAGGAAGACAAGTTAGTCGGGGAGAAATTGGACAGTTGGTTATTGGATTTGTAAGTTCTGCTGCGTATAATATTTTGCCCGATTTTTTACTGCAATTTCGGAATAAAAATCCCAGTATAAATTTAGAATTGCATGAGTTGACTACAGATGAACAATTACGCAGGTTGAAGTCGGGTAGAATTGATGTTGGTTTTGTACGTTTACCTGTAGATGAAAATACTTATGATTCAAAGATAATTTTTCAAGAATCTTTGGCGATCGCACTTCCATCTAATCATTCATTGGCGAATCAAGATAAAGTCAGTTTACAATCTTTGATGGAGGAATCTTTTATATTATTTCCTCGTTTTCTAGCACCAGGGCTTTATGATGCGATCGTTAGCTTTTGTCAGCAAGTCGGTTTTAGCCCCAGGGTTACTCAAGAAGCAATTCAAATGCAGACGATAGTTAGTTTAGTTGCTGCTGATATGGGTGTTGCGATCGTTCCAGAATCATTACAAAACTTAAGACGCACGGGAGTGGTTTATAAATATTTTGTTGAAGAAACACCGCAAGTTAGTATTGCGATGATTTGGCGAAAAAATGATTTTTCGGTGATTTTGAATAAGTTTGTCAGGGTAGCTCAAGAAATTGCTTGTGCATACCCCAATTTATCAAAGGAATTCAAACAGCAGCAATCAACTCTGATTTAAAACTCAGGTTTTCCTAGAAAGTCAATTTTACCTAGCTCCACCCCGCAATGTCTGAGAATGTCATAAGCCGTTGTGACATGGAAGTAGACGTTGGGGAGAACAAAATAAAGCAGATAGGGCATTCCCTTAAAAGTCATAGTTTGTTCACCAACTGGAAGAGAAATTGATTTTTCTTCCGAGCCATCAATGACATCGGGTGTTAAAGTTTCTAGATAAGAAGTGGTGTTTACAAGACGAGCAATTAGTTGGGGAAAAGTTGTTTCATTATCTTCCATTTTCGGTGCTTCTAATCCTGCTAATCTTGCTGCACCTCTTCTAGCAACGTCTGAGGCAATTTGAACTTGCCGACTTAAAGGAAACATATCTGGATACAAACGGGTACCAATCAGTACAGAAGGATCGATTTTTTTGGCTTCAGCATGAGCGGCACCTTTTTCAAGAATCGCTGCAAGGTTAGTTAGTGAGCGCACAAGGGGAGGTACTGAAGCTTGATACATGGAAATCGTCATGAGTTTTATCCTTGTAATTGGAAACTTACGTTTATTGTCTGTGAAATTTTGCCACTGGGATGCCTCACTACAAATATCCCATATCCAAGTGGTTTTAAATCCATTGAAATTTCCAATGTTTTTGATATCAAGTAGTCTTCAACTGATATTTTTGCTGAAATTCTAATTTACTAGTGGTATTTTTCATTAGTTTTGACTGGTTCATTTTTCCGGTAACCATGTAGAGACGTTATATATAACGTCTCTACAACCCATCCCCAGTATCGCGCGCGCAATCAATTGGACGAAACAAGCCAATATCATCGTAGTAGCGCAGCGTACTAGCTGGAACTTGGGTAATTTTGGAAAACTCACCAATACGAAACATTCTTGCTTCCTCAAGGCTGATGTTTCGCAGTATAAAGTTTCAAGTAACTTGAAAGTCAAGGGGTAAAAAAATTTGATCACGGATTAAATGGATTTCACGGATTACACTGATTCGGTTATAACTAACTACTAACTACTAACTACTAAATACTAACTACTAACTACTAACTACTAACTACTAACTACTAACTACTAACTACTAACTACTAACTAACAACAGTCCCCCGAGTCACACCCAATTGATTTTGTAATTTTAATTCTCGCCACAATTGAGAGCCTTTTATTTCACCGTTAAGTAACTGTTGATATCTATATATAATTTGCTCAACTTCTTCAGAATTTTCGTTAACAAATTCAATTCTAAAGTTTTGTAAACCTAATTCTAAAAGTTTGTATACGTATTCTGCACCAGTTTGAGCTGTACCGTTAAATACCGTATTGCGACAACCAGCGTCGGCTTGTAAAACATGTTCGGTTCCGACTCTATCTTTTATTTTTACCTGATATTGTTCACAAGGTCTTCCACAATTGCGGAAGTCGGTACCTTCGGAAAGAAATGCACAAAAAACGCAATGTTCCATGTGAAACATCGGCATATGTTGATGTATTGTCACTTCATACCAATGGGGAGGGGAATTTGTTAATAAATCTTGGAGTTGATTAATATTTAAGTCGTAAGAAGCGGTAAGACGTTCTAAATTAAATTTATGTTTAAAGTAATCTGCTGTTAACGGATTAGCGACATTTAAGGAAAAATCCCCAATACATCTTTCATCAGCAAAGAATTTTAAATGATCGTAATTCCGAATTAAATAACCATCAGCATTTGAATTAATTATCTGTTGTAAAATCCAGTTTTCTGAGGGTTTGGTAATTCTGGGTGCTGCGACGAATATTTTTGGGTGTTGGGCATTGGGCATTGGGCATGGGGCATTGGAATGAACTAGTTCGACTGCTTGACGATATTTTCTTGGATCTTCAAATTCACAATATATGGTTGTGATTCCTGTTTTTAATGCTGTTTCTAGTTGGTTGAGGTTTCTTACTAAAACGATTAAATTTGGGGAATTAGGAATGCTTGAGTCATTAGAAGAAGGAAGTAAGTCTTTAAGAGAAGCGTTTTCGTTAATTAACCATTGTTTGGGTTGACTTCGCAATTCTTCTAACTGTGTTACTATTTCTCGGCGCATTTTATTTAATTCGCTGACGGGCAACATCAATTCACCTTTGATGCAATTTGTCAAGTCTTTTAAATAAAAAGGTGTATTACCTAAACGTCCGAATTGTTCTTGTAAGCGTTGGGTAGTCAGGGGTTTGCTGTGAGCTTCAACTAATGTAATTGCGGATTCAACTTGTACAACATGCCCAATTTGATCGCGAGCGATCGCAACTAAATTTTGTCCTAATTCCCCATGTACTTCAACAGAAATTGGACGCTGAAATTTAGGATTATCTCCTGCAAAACTTTGTCGTAGCTGTTTATCAAGTTCTGGATCAGAAGTTTTCCAAATGCGATCGCCAAGGTGAATCCGTCGCCAATTTAAATTACCCTTCCCAAAAGTTAGTACAACATCTGTACCCTTATTTTCTACCGCATAAATTCTACCACCTTCTTCCTTCGCTTCTGGGTGTCCGCAATCAAATACAACACCATCACCGGGTTTTATTGGCATAGAAACGTTACCTGGGGAGACGTTTGGTGAGGAGACGTTGGCTGAGGAGACGTTATATATAACGTCTCTACATGAAATTGTCACCTTTTCTTTATTTATACGGGTAACCTCTCCCAAATAAACCCCACGCTTCTTGCCAAACCGAGCGTGAACCAATTTCTGATTATTAATTCCCTCAAACCATCCCGTATAAATACCCCGAGAAAAGGCCATTTCCAAATTGTATTTTTGTTTATCTCTTATCCCCTTATCCCCTAGTCCCCTA
>DESS01000264.1:19269-34311 GCA_002361335.1 Richelia sp. UBA3308 | reverse complement strand
TCCCCTAGTCCCCTAGTCCCCTTGTCCTTTAACCTATCCAAAGCTTGGCGATAAACCTGAGTTACATTGGCCACATACTCCGGCGACTTCAATCGTCCTTCAATCTTCAAACAACTGACCCCAGATTTTACTAAATCCGGCAAAACCTCAAGCCCAGCCAAATCTTGAGGACTGAGGAGGTATTTGCGATCGCCTAAATCTACAACTTCCCCATCTGCGATTAACTCGTAGGTCATCCGGCAAGCTTGAGCACATTCACCACGGTTAGCCGAACGCCCTCCCAAGGCTTCGCTAGTCAAACATTGTCCAGAATAAGCAACACACAAAGCACCATGAACAAAAACTTCCAAGGGTAAGGAACTTTCTTTAGTTTGCTGCTGTATCTTATTAATTTCCTTTATCGAACATTCCCGCGCCAACACCACCAAATCACAACCAAGTTCCTTAGCGAATTCCACCCCAACACTACTAGTTACCGTCATTTGCGTAGAAGAATGTATCGGAAAATCTGGCGAAATGTGGCGAATTAGACGACAAATCCCGATATCTTGAACGATAACAGCATCAACTCCAGCAACAATAATTGATTTAATGTAGCGCTCTACTTGTTTAAGCTCCTGGGGAAAAATTAACGTATTTAAAGTCACGTAACCCTTCACACCCCGGAGATGGAGAAACTGCATTAACTCCGGTAAATCAGCTTCCGTAAAATTTTGAGCACGCATTCTAGCGTTAAACTTATCCAAACCAAAATAAATCGCATCAGCACCATTTTCGACAGCAGCTTTCGCGCATTCCCAATTACCAGCAGGAGCGAGAAGTTGAGGGAGTTGTGAGGAATTGGTTGTCATAGCGGATTGGAAGCAGTTTGATTACACCATTGTGATTGTAGCGTTGGTGGTGGGAAAGCAGTTTATAAAATTAGCTTTTACTAATGGAAGTTTTAAACATCTCCTTTTCCACTTTCAGCAGCTTGACGTAATGCCAAAAATGCTTCTTTCAAAGCTTGACTAACAGCACTTTCAGATTCTGAAAGCACTAATTGTTGATATGCTTCAAGAAAATCCATTCGTAATCGATGAAATAGATGTAAAAAATGACGTAGAAAACTTATACAATCTAAAACTACAACTTCAATTCCACCTGTTTGTTCATAAATATCTGCTGCATACTCTTGAACGAAAACTTCTATAATATCGGTGGTAATAAAAATATAATTATCAATTCTTTCCTGAGAATATCTTATTTTCTGTAAGGCACGATTTATATCTTCCACCGTGACCTTTTTCATTTTCATTTCATAGCAAGTAATTATGTTTTCATCATTAAGTAATGTAATCTCAATATCACCAAGTTTTCCTGTTTGTTCATCTGCTGCATTATGACTGGTTAAAGCTAAAGGGCGTTGTTGTAAATAATTAGAAGCCGCTTGATAAGCAGCAGCTACAATCAGAACAGGTAAACGGCTTGAATTTCTACAACTTAAGTGCTGTTCGATAAGTTTTACAATTGCTTCAACAGATAAAGGAATTGCATTTTCAAGAGTTCTTAAATCTGCTAATAAACTCGCTATACGCTGTTGCTTTTCGTTTCTAACTATAATCAGGAATCTAATAACTTCAGCAAGTAAATTTTCTGCAGATACTCTTTCTTGATAAACATCATCAAGTAATTTAAGTACAGTTTTGTAAAGAATTGCAGGTCTTCCTACTAAATTAACCTCTGGTGTTAGAACAATATTTATATTACGTAAAGCTGGTGTAAGAAAAGCAGTTGTTGAATTACACGGTAATTTATGTTTATTAATGAAAGCTGTAATATAATTTTCATCATATGTACGTCCCGAATAACAATCGGAACCGCCAATTTGAGTATAAGGTTTACGAATATCTAAGTTTGGATTGTGGACTTTAGCTAACAAACAAGCTAGCAGTAACCGCGCACCGGCTCTGTTTTGAGGATTGCGACAAACAAATTCAATATTTTGAGATATTTCTTTGTTATCAATAACAGATTGCGTTAAATTATTGAGAACTTTTTCAAATACTAAATCAAGGATAGTTGTTGGGGTTGACATTCTGACTCTATTTGTTGTAAATGATTATCTAAACTATGTTCATTTTCATCATTTAAGTCATAATTTATCCACAGTAATTCTTTCCTCAATCCCTTTGTAGAATGACAAGCTTTTACTGGAGCTTCAATCATTTTCCAATCACCGTAAAGTTCACTCATCAAACTAGATTTATAACCAGAAATAGCAACTTTACTTTTAATTTTATGAAGAACATCAGATAATTCTCGATGTTGTTCGTCTGTCATTTCATAAGCATAAGCTTGACTGTCTCCCCTTGAATCATGAGGATAGGGAGGATCGCAATAAAATAAAGTGTTTTCACTGTCGTAGCGTTTAATAACTTTTATTGCAGAGTCATTTTCAATTTGAACTCGCAACAGTCGCTGAACAATTTCTGATAAACCTTCTACACTTCCCAACCATCTAGAAACAGCACCAGCCATTCCAGCACGACTAGTTAATTTACAATGTGCCCATCTTCCAGAACTTGCTTTTTGTGCTAAACCAGTCCTCACTTGTCTAGCTCTAACGAAAAATCGTCTAGCACGCTCAAAATCCGATACATCTGAAGTTGGTTGAGAAATTGCAATCTCAAATTCTTCACGAGAAAAAGGAGTTAAACCAATAGCTTCAATAAGACGTTCTTTTTCTTCTCGAAGTACGCGAAAAAAGTTGGCTAATTCTCCATCCAAATCATTATAAGTTTCTACCGCAGAAGGTTTTCGGTTAAGTAAAACAGCAGCCGATCCCCCGAATGGTTCGCAATAGTGCTGGGTTTTTGGTAATAAAGGTAAAAGCCAATTAAGATGACTGTACTTTCCACCATACCAACCAAAAGCTATTAATTTGTTTTTGCTCATTTTGTAAAAATTTAATTGAGGAGAAATTGATGTTGCACAAAAATATATATTAATGTAGTACATACTTTAACAGTAGCTCCATGAAGCTTCAATTCTCACAATTACCCACAAATTTATCCAAGCCTCACACACCCTTGTATATTGAGAATAGTTTAGGTTCATGGTGCGTGACGGTAATTTCAAATCCTGCACGTTATAGGTGTTAAATTATCGTAACCGTCACACACCCTACAATCCAAAATTCTAAATTCGGGCATTCTAAATTCGGGCATTCTAAATTCGGGCATTCCTACTCCCACAACCTCCTGCCTTCTTTCCCCTTCAACCTCTGATGAGTATCTTTCAACAAAGCGGGAATATCCAATTTTTCGGGACACTTTGGTAAACATTCCCCGCATTCGGTACACCGACTACCTTTCATCCCCGGAAACCAATGCCCGGCGTTTTCAAACATACCGTAGCGATATTTTCCGTAGTCTGTCATATCATATGCGATCGCTAAATTTCTCAATCGCAATACTTCGGGAATGTTAATATTTTCCGGACAAGGTAAACATTGGTAACACTGACTGCATTTATCAGTATCTAAAACTGTATTTTGATGATTTTCTAATCTTTTAAAAACCGCAATCTCTTCTAAATTCAGTTCCCCGTCATTATCAGCAACTTTTAAAGGTTCAATCAACTCATCCGCAGTTGCAGCACCTACACTCAATGTTGTAACGCGGTCATCACTGAGTAAAAAACGATAATTTAACTCTAAGGGAGAAAACGGATAAGTTAATTCTTTTAATTTTTCTGGTGGCGTATACAATCTTCCTCCCTTATCAGCAGGAGAAATAATAAAAACCCCCATGTCTTTTTCTGCTGCTAACTTTACTGCTGCGGCATTACGTTGAAAAAAATAATAATAATGTAGATTGACAAATTCAAATAAATCTGTATTTATCGCTGCGAAAATTATTTCTAGGGGTGCGTGGGTGGAGAAACCGACGTGACGTACTCTACCATACTCTACTGCTTCTCGTACCGCTTGCATACAGCCACTTTCAGCCTGCACCCACTCCAAATGTTCCCATGTATTTAAGCCATGAATACCCAAACAATCAAGATAATCTAACTGCAATCTTTCCAATGATTTATCGATGCACCGACGCATAGAATCAGCATCAGCTGTGGCTGGGATTTTACTGGTGATATACAGCTTGTCACGGGATACAGACAACCCACTTTTAAGTACTTCACCTAAAAACTCCTCACTTTTACCATAACCACTAGCAGTTTCTATATGATTAATGCCTTGCGCTACTGCTTTTTGAATAGTTTGCCTTGCATTTAAGGGGGAAGCCAGATAGCGCATTGTTCCTAAGGAAAACACTGATAAATGTAGATTTGTTTTCCCAAAACGTCGGTGTTGCATCTTTTAAATTTTAGATTTTAGATTTTAGATTTTAGATTTTAGATTTTATTGTTTACAACCACTACGTTACTCTTCGGGAGTTGAAGTAAGTGGCGTGATTTTAGATTGTTGAATGGTAAATTTTTTACGGATATTTATAGCAGCATAGCCCAAATCCAAAATCCAAAATCCCTAATCTAAAATCCTTAGCTATTACTAGCACCACCACCAAAACGTTTGATTAAATCTTCTGGGCGGAGATTAGAAACGAATTCCCGGAAGGCTTCTCGCTCCGCTTCATCCGCATCCCTATCTACTGGAATTGAAGCATCCGCAACTACTTCTTCCATCACCCAAATTGGTGCATTTGTACGCAAAGCAACGGCGATCGCATCGCTAGGACGAGCATCAATTTCTTTTTGGGTGTCACCTTGCTTTAAAATTAAAGATGCAAAGAAAGTTTCTTTTTGCAGGGAGTGGATAATCACTTTTTCTAAAACCATATCCCACCCTTGTAGAATATTCACAATCAAATCGTGGGTTAAAGGTCTAGGAGGTTTTTGATTCTCCTGTGCTGCCATAATTGCTCGAGCTTGCTCTTGCCCAATATAAATTGGCAAGGCGCGGCGATCTGTTGCATCTTTTAAAAGTACTATTGGACTGCGAGTAATTGCATCCAACGCGATGCCAGCAACTTTCATTTCAATCATCGGCTATGCCTCTACATTCCTTTGAGCGCTTTCATATTTTTTGTCAGAAATAATACTCTTATTGAGTAACTTGGAAAAAACCTCAACATAAGTCATTATTTTCTATAATTGCTTCTATTAAACTCCCAAATGGTTGTGAATACCAGCGTAAGTCTAACCCTATTGCTTCTACAATAATCTACTTACCCAGTATGCCCTGTATTTGCTGTAAATGTGTTTATAATCCTATACATTTAAGAGTTAGAAATTATACCTATCAATCAAAAATTATGGCAGAATTACTAATTAATTTCAGTTAAAAATAAGCAATATATAGAGTTAGTTGCACAAAAAAGCCGTGTTTACAGGAATAATTCAAGCATTAGGAACGATCGCACCGCTAGGGGGGAATTCTTGGCAAATTAGTTGCTCTCCCTCCTCATGGTCGGCAATTATGCAAGACTTAGCTTATGGTGATAGCGTAGCAGTAGATGGGGTTTGCTTGACAGTAGAAGATATCACCAAAGACGGTTTTATTGCTACTGCTTCCCCGGAAACATTACGCCGTACAACTTTAGGAGAACTGGTAACCCAAGGGCGCTACGTTAATTTAGAGCCTTCTTTGAAGGTTGGTAGTAAAATAGGCGGTCATTTTGTTATGGGACACGTTGATGATATAGGTAAGTTAATTTGTGCCGAACAAACAGCTACTTCTTGGGAAATGACATTTAGTGCACCATTCACTATTGACCGCTATATAGTACCTAAAGGCAGTATTGCTATCAATGGAATTAGCCTTACTGTTGCCGATTATCAGCCAGAAATTTCCCAGTTTAAGGTAGCAGTGATTCCTGTAACTTATGCTGAAACAAATCTTCGCGATTTGATTGCGGGTAGTTTGGTAAATTTAGAAGGTGATATTCTCGGTAAATATGTAGAAAAATTCCTTTATTTTGGTAAGGAAGCACATTCAGTTTCATCTGGATCTACCCAAAATGAAATTACACCCACATTCTTAGCCGAACATGGGTATTTATAAGAAGGTTAAAGGGTTTGGGGGATTGGGACAATAGTTATGAGTTAGGAGTAATTTTCCTATTTCCCCATGCTTTTGTCCCCTTGTCCCCTTGTCTCCTTGTCTCCCCCATTCCCTGTTTCCTTTTTAGTTACCAGAATCTTCAATAACTCGTGCTGTTTGTAAAGATTGAATAAACTGGTTAAGGGCGTACTGTAATTGTGCCCCTGGATTTGTCGCAACCCAACCATTGGGAGTTAATTGGCGTGTTTCAAAATGTAGATGAGGCCCCGTAGAATTACCAGTGTTGCCTACACGTCCAATAACTGTTCCTCGTTCAACCCACTGACCTGGACGGACAAATATTTCCGACATATGTCCGTAAAGTGTTTGTTGGGCGCTGTTGTGATTTAATACAACGGTTAATCCGTAACCCCCTACTCGATCGGCAATTTCCACTTGTCCGGAATAAGCTGCCAAAATAGGAGTTCCCATGTCCGCAGCTAAATCTATACCTGTATGGAAACGGCGATCGCCAGTGATTGGATGATTTCTCCAACCGAATGCAGAACTGATTGGAGAAGGTATAGAAAGAGGAAATACGAATGCGTGGGGATTGTAAGCAGGACTACTATAAGCAACTTTTGGTAGTGCGGATGCTAAGGGAATATTGTAAGCTACAGCACTAGGACGAGGTGCGCTATTATTCGCCGTCATTGGCGCTGGTAACATTCCAGCACTAGGGGCAATGGATGTTCCACTAACTGTAGTTGGAGGGGTAAAACTGCTTGGCTGGGGAATAAAGCGATTAGAACTATAGCGTTGCTTGGCAGCGCTACGAGAAGTAACTCGGCTTACAGAGCTACGACTAGCTGTATTTCTAACTACATTAGAAGTAGCCCGAGTCACTGGCTTAACAGCTTTCTTAACTACCTTCGGAGTTACTGAAGCAACACCCTTGATAGTTTTACTAGGGCGATAATTACTAACGGATTTTGCTGGTAATACAGTTTTAGTTACTTTTCTCGAACTAACAGCTCTAGAAGACGATGCTGTTTTTTTGGTTTTTGCAGCAATGTTTCTCGAAGGTGTAACCTTACCTAGGTTGGCATTTTGACTTGCTTTTAACCAGCTAGGTGTTGTTTTCTTCTTAGCAACAGGAGTCTTTTTAGAACTAGTTCGACTGCCAGAAACAGCGCAATTACCGGAAATTCCTTGTCCGCTAATAATTGATCGACAACCATTTTTACGTCCGGCGATCGCCACAGAATTGGGCGCTTGATACTTTTTACCGTAATTTTTCGGGTCAATCAGAGCATTATTATAATCCTTCTTGGGTTTATTTACCGTAGTAGTTCTAGGAAGAATTGTGCGAGTTTTCTGAGGTGAAGCAAGACGAACTTTTCGTGCAGTAGGCTTTAACTGAATAGGTTTCTTTTTAATAACTACTCTAGGTGTCGGTGCTTGCTTCTTAAGCTTAACGACAACAGAACCAGTTCGAGAACGCCTTAATCTACTTCTTAAAGTGTTTGCTCCTTTTTTATTCCGGGTAACCTTTATCCGTCTTGCAGGCTTTTTCGCACCAGAATTAGCAGATTTTTTCGCCGACAGTCTTTGTCTGAGTCTGATTCGACGTTGGGAAAAACTAGGAGCGCCACTAATAATAACAGGTGTATTTTGTTTTTTAACTTTTTGAGCGTTCCTTGGCTGGGAAGAATTCACAGTAGGAACAATATTGTCTATACCCGAAGTTGTTTGGGCAAATACAAAGCCGCTGCTCAGTAAGCTAAAGCTACCAAGCCAGCAAAGACTTTGGGCTGGTAGCGAGCGCTGCCATGGGGATTGCCAATGGTTATGGCTAGAGTTCTTGCGCTGCGTCATGGTATTTTAATTATCTCTCGTGTAATTATTTGATACAGTAATTTCCAGTATAATTCTTGTCTTAATTTAAACTTTTGGACAAGAAGCGGCAATTCAATCCGAAGATTTACGGTAGCCTAAACTGATTGTACCGGGCTGGAGGTAAAAGGATGATTCTTGGACAGCATCCGATACAGAATTTGACTTGCGAAGATGAAGATTACCTGTAGAAGTAACGCCAACTACAGTTCCAGAAAAATCTTGATCAACCTCAACTGTGTCGCCCATATTAGAAAGCAATTTAATATAGCGAGATAGTAATATATTGACTCCTTCTTGTTCTAAGCACTGTATAGCAGAATCTATTCCCATCAAAACCACAGCTGCTAATTTTTCCAAACAAGAAATTTTGGTTGAATATCCCTGATTATTCCAGGAATACAAATTAATTCCAGTTGAAGGAACCGGATTTTTCCAGTTAATCCCAACTCCAATTACTGCTTGAGTAATTTTGCCAGCACGGACTTTGGTTTCGGTAAGAATACCGCCTAATTTGCGATTATCTAACACTAAATCATTAGGCCATTTGATTTCAACATCAACACCATACTTTCTTAATTGTTCGGCAATCCCCCATGCTGTTGCTAAAGTTAACTGATAGCCTGAATTTATGGCCAATTGAGGAGAAATAGCTAAAGAAAGATACAATCCACCCTTTTGAGATACCCAACTCCGGCCCCATTGTCCGCGTCCGGCAGTTTGTTCTGCTGCGATTATTACACATCCGGAACTAGGCTCTTGAGCAAGCAATTCCCACAAAGTTTTGTTTGTTGAGGCAACACTTTCAAAAATATGTAAGCGAAAAGGTAAGTAAGTATTTTTTCCTTCTACCCAAAGTTCTGCTTCCAGTTTTTGCTTATTTAATACCACAGATGAAGACCGAAAATTGCTTATTCAAGCTAGCATGAATTGACCATATTGATTTTTATTAATACAAAAAACTAAAAAGGTAAACTAATATGCATACTTGGCACTGGCACAGTTGGCAGGAACTGCCTTATCTGAGTTGTAGTCTGCTAGAATCATTTCCCCACGGCTTTTTTACCCAACAGTTCTGGTCCCACAATCTTCAAGATATGACCAAGATACTTAATAAAGAAGCTTCAGTTTATCGTCTTAAACAAGTACATGGAAATAAGGTTCTTACTCCACAAGAAATTGAATACAAAATAACTGCAGGTGGAGATGAAGTTGAACTTGTCGGTGAAAAAACCCTAGCGAAAGCAGACGGTTTAATCAGCGAAAAGCCTTTACAAGCCTTGTGGACAGCGAGTGCAGATTGTACCCCCGCATTAATTGGCGATATTAAAACAGGACAAGTCGCAGCAGTTCATGCAGGATGGCGTGGTACGGCGAAAAAAATAATTCCTCAAGCAATATCCCGGATGCAATCTCAAGGAAGCAAACTTCCAGATTTACGAATTGCCATGGGACCAGCAATTACAGGAGAAGTTTACCAGGTATCGGAAGAGGTTGCAGCCGAATTAGGTTCAACTATTTTACCATTAGAAGACGAAAAAGCCATTATTACTAGTTTGCAAGAAATAGCTGATTCTCCCTTAATTCCAGACTCAGAACCCGGAAAAGTTCGTATAGACGTGCGACAGGTAAGCGCCTTACAAATGGAACAATTGGGAATTAGTCCCGAACAAATTTCCATCGCACCCTACTGTACCTACAAAAATCCAGAAAACTTCTTTTCCTATCGTCGCGCTAAAGAGAAAAAAATCCAGTGGTCTGGGATTGTTAGTATGGGGAATGAAGCATAGGGCATAGGGCATGGGGCCGAAGGGCATTGGGAGAAGAAGTTAGGTGTTAGGAGTTAGGAGATATTATTAGTTTTTGTTATGAGTAAATTACCAGAATTAAGTGTAGAAACTATCGATCGCATAATTGAAATGGCATGGGAAGATAGAACCCCCTTTGAAGCAGTTGAAACCCAGTTTGGCTTGAGTGAAAAAGAAGTCATCGCTATCATGCGCCGCTATATGAAAGAATCCAGTTTTCGCATGTGGCGCAAGCGCGTTACTGGACGCAATACCAAACATTTACAAAAGCGCGGTTTTGTGGAAGGGCGATTTAAATCTGATAATCAGAAAACTTAAAAGGTCTTTATATTGAAATTTTATCCCCTTCCCTGTCTCCTTGTCCCCTTGTCCCCTTTTCTCCCCATCCTCATACTTCCTAACTTCCGAATCCAATCCCCAATTATTTTGTAATCTTGTAACCTTTACTTGTAAACTAACAACCATATACCTTTGAAGGATTTAAGTAATAAAACTTATATCCCATGCTGACTCGCCGTAATTTTCTCAAAACCGTTGCTGCTACTACTGCTGTCTCTACATTTACCCAACCGTTAAATTTTGTTCAAGCAGCAAATCCCAAACTAATTAAACCCCCTCGTTTAAAACCCGGTTCCGTTGTCGGAATAGTTAGCCCTGCAGGTGCAACTTTTGTCCGCGAAGAACTTGATATTGTTCAAGATGCAGTCCGCGCTTTAGGATTAGTACCACAACTAGCACCCCATGTTTTAGATAAATACGGATATCTTGCTGGTAAAGATGCTGACCGGGCTGCCGATATCAATCAGTTATTTTCCGATGCCAAAGTTGCTGCTATTTTACCGATTCGCGGCGGTTGGGGATGCAGTCGCATTCTCCCTTACCTGGATTACAAAGTTATTCAACAAAATCCTAAAATTATTATCGGCTTCAGCGATATTACTGCACTTCTGGTAGCAATTAACGCCAAAACTCAACTCGTAACTTTTCACGGCCCCAACGGACTTACTTCCTGGAGAAGCCAACAAACCGAATCTTTTCGTAGAGTTTTATTCGCAGGAGAAAAACTGACTTTCAAAAACCAACAAGACGCAAGTGATAGCGATCGCTTAATGCAAGTTAAATATCGCATTCGCACTATCAACCCAGGAAAAGTCAGGGGAAGATTGATTGGTGGTAACCTGTCAGTATTTTCTACTTTAGTCGGTTCTCCCTACCTACCCAATTTAAAAGGAACAATTTTATTTTTAGAAGAAATCGGCGAAAACATCTACCGTATCGACCGTTTTCTAACTCACCTTAAATTAGCTGGTGTCTTAAAACAAATAAGCGGTTTCATATTTGGTCAATGTCCCGGATGTAATCCAGGCAGCGATTATGGTTCACTCACCTTAGAACAAGTACTATCAGACCACATCAAACCCTTAAATATTCCAGCTTGGCATGGAGCAGCTATTGGTCATATGGAAAATATTCTCACATTACCCATTGGTTCGCAAGTTGAAATCAACGCCACTTCCGGCACTATTACCATGCTCGAATCCGCCGTATCCTTTAAATGAAGGTTTGAGCGGAAGAGCCGAAGTTGGAAGAAGGAAGAATGAAGAATTAATTTAGCTCATCCGTACTTACAGCAGTTTTCAGATAAATGAAATACAGTATTTTTTAACTCTTGTGGTACGGGCATCCCTGCCCGTAAAAATGTACCTCCCGAGAGATGAAATTTGCTGTAATTCTAAATTTCTCCCATCCTTTCCCAAAATAATTTGATTTATCCATAGTCATAATGACTTCGCATAAGCTATAATCAAAATCATAACGACTACGCATTAATTGGAATGCTAAAACAGTAATCCTGTCTGCGTACTATAAAAGAGAGGTTGGATAACATGGATTTATCAAATTCCGACACCGCGAAGAACTTAGAAGCAGCTTTTGGCGGAGAGTCGATGGCGAATCGTAAATATTTATTCTTTGCGGAAGTGACAAAGAAGTTGGGAATGAGGGAACTTTCCAATTTATTTAGAGATACTGCGAATCAAGAAACAGAACACGCTTTTGCTCACTTTCGGTTAATGCATCCAGAATTGGTAGTGGATGACGCTAACTCTTTAACAGAAGAACAAAAAAAGGCGATCGCAGGACGTTGTTTAGAATTAGCAGTAGAAGGAGAAACCTATGAGTACACTACCATGTATCCGGGTTTTGCAGAACAAGCGCGTGGGGATAGAGATGGCAAAGCGGTAGAGGAGTTTGAAACTCAAGAAGCAGAATCCCGTGAACACGCGGATATGTTCCGTAAGGCTACACATAATTTTGGTTTGTTAACTCACATTGAAAATCATCATGCCCGTCAATATACGGAAGCGCTAGAAGCCCTAGACGGAAAATCTGCTCCTGAAAAGAAAGCAAGTGGCGATCGAGCAACACAGAAATGGATTTGTCGTCAATGTTCGATGATATACGACCCCGTAGTCGGCGATCCAGATTCCGGAATTGCACCGGGAACACCATTCGAGGAGATTCCGGAAGATTGGCATTGTCCCATCTGTAACGCTACCAAGAAAACCTTTATTCCTTACGAAGAAGAGGCCGCTGCTGTTGCTGCTTAAGTAGCATCGCATTTCTAAATCTTTTGTAATTACTAAGAAACCCGGTATTTTTAAGATACCGGGATTTGTTAATTTTCATATATAAGCTAAGCTGCTACGCATTTAATTTGTATAGTACTAGCGAGCTGTTCGGCTCGCACTACAACTTTTTCAATTTTTCGCATTATCCAATTTAGCTGCACATCAGCTTATCATTGCCAATAGTAGTTTATAAAATATTTTTTTGATCGCGATTATTTCCTGATTGATAAATTTGAATATCATGATAAATATATAGATTTTGTTCTGCAAAATGTAGAGACGCGATATATAGCGTCTCTACAAAATGACTGGTGGTTAATTCACGTCAAAGCCTGCTGCAAAACTTCCCGATGTATTAAAGCCCTATCGGTAAAAAACTTAATTCTGTCATCGGAAAGGGCTTCCCCATTAGCGAAATGCTCAATCCAAGTCGTACTGATCTCATTTGGATTATCCGGTAAATTATCGATATCCCATCCCGGCATTTCCAACTCTTCCATCAACCGATTAATTTTAGGATCGTAACTCAACGCAAAACAGCGACAACCTTCGCTTGCAGCCATAATCAAACTATGTAAGCGCATTCCAATCGCCATTTCTACACCGCGATAAATGCCTTTTAATATAGTCGGTTCTTCTATAGTAATAATCTTACTAACATCTTTGAGCGCCGCTTGAATCCCTTGAGCAATACTTAAATCTTTGCTTTTTTGGAACGGCATTAGTAGAATGAAAGTCTGTGTAGCTTTTTGAAAATCCACTAAAGCCTGAGTTAAATTAGCGAGGCGCTTTGGTGTAAGTTCGGGGTGAGCGCGTAAAGTAACCGCCACTCTTGGTGCAGGAGTATCCCAAATACCCGGTGTAGAAACAGATTCTAGCGCCCAAACTGGATCGGGTGCAAGAATGTGAGGTATATCCCACTCCCCAAGTAAAGCAGCAGAAGCGCGATCGCGAACACTAATTTTAGTACAACCAGCGAAATTCTGACGCGCCAACCAGCGAGTAGCATTACGTTTCAAAGGGCCAATACCTTGTGCCCAAGCAACAGTTTTCATGCCTCTTTTTTGGGCGATGCTCATCAACCCAGCATAGTAAAATGGGCTAATAGCGCTAGTCGCATCTTGAATTAAACTACCACCACCCCAAATAAAAGCATCGCAAGAAGCTAGAGCCTGCATTACCTTGTTAAAAGCCTTACGTTCGCAAGCTTCTGCATTGTAACGCCGTTGAGTTTCCTCCGGATTGCCAGAAAGAACCACAGGAGTCACAGACGATGGTAGCATTTGTAAAAGCGTCGCCAACAAAGCCTCATCGCCACCATTTCCTTGACCATAATACCCAGATAATAACGCCCGCATATCGATTTTGGATTTTCGCTAACAGGATTTTGGATTTTAGATTTTGGATTAAAAAATAAATATATATTTATCTCTACCCTGACTGTATTTTCCACGAATTGGGACACACAACAAGAGAACTCCGCGACAAGTTTCGTAAAGATTAAACAGATGGGAGAATGGGACAATGGGAAAAGGGGACAATATTTACTCCTAACTCCATAAGCAATGCCCAATGCCCTTTCGGCCCAATGCCCAATGCCCAATTCCTAACTTTTTATGCACGCACTTTCAATTCCTACTTGGATAATTCATGTTTCTAGCGTTATTGAGTGGATTGCCGCTATATGGTTAATCTGGAAATACGGCGAAGTCATAGGTAATCGTGCTTGGGGGGCTTTATCCTTCGGTATGTTACCAGCATTAGTCAGCGCCATGTGTGCTTGTACCTGGCATTTTTTCGAGAATTCTAAATCTTTGGAATGGCTAGTAACTTTACAAGCAAGCATGACAGTAATTGGCAATTTTACCCTTTTTGCAGCAGCTTGGTGGATTTGGCGTTCCACAAAAACCAAGGATGTCGAAAATAATCCGGTGTCCCAAAACTTTGTAAAATCAGAATAATTCTCGGCGCTCTTAACTCCTAACTTTTAAGAAACACTAGCCGAAAGCCTTGTAAAAACTAGCTTTTGATTTTCAAGTGTTTCTTCCATTCCTAGCGAGGAGTTTAATACTTTTGACTTCCCCCCTCCTGGGGCGCTCCTAACTCCAAAGTTTTTAAATAAGTAAGTAGGTATAAATAAACGATTACTATGTTACAGAATGTAAACCGAGTTAAAAGCCCTATTACCACTTACTATTCACTATTCACTATTCCCTTGTCCTAATTACTATTTTCAACCCCCACCTACTTAAATGATTTCCAAAGAAACTCTATTCGCCCTATCTTTATTTCCTTATTTAGGTTTCTTGTGGTTTATCACTCGCACCCCCGAAACCCCAAAATTAGCTTTGTATGGATTTTACGGAACTTTAGTGTTTGTCGCTGTGACAATTCCAGCAGGTATTTACTCCCAAGTACATTACGGTGAAACCCTAGCAAACGTCGATTGGTTACATGGAAGCGCAGAATTATTTTTAACTTTGTCAAACATTTTAGTTGTATTAGGCTTCCGACAAGCAATAATTAATAGGACAAAGGTCAAAGGTTAAAGATTAAAGAATTTTATATTTCAACAACGGATGTTTAGATATTAACTGTTTTGGATTGTGTTCATATACCCCATGCCCAATGCCCCATGCCCAATGCCCAATGCCCAATGCCCCAT
>DESS01000264.1:4686-19195 GCA_002361335.1 Richelia sp. UBA3308 | reverse complement strand
ATGCCCAATGCCCCATGCCCATTCTTAAAAACTAACAAATAAAATGGAAGTCATCCCAGCGATAGATTTACTAGAAGGTCGTTGCGTGCGACTTTATCAAGGAGATTACGATCAGTCCCAAGTTTTTGGCGAAAATCCCGCTGATATAGCTAAACAATGGGTTGAACAAGGTGCCACTAGGTTACACGTTGTTGATTTAGATGGCGCTAAAGCTGGTAAAGTAGTTAATTTGTCTGCAATTGAAAGTATTGTAAATGCGGTTTCGGTACCTGTAGAAGTTGGTGGCGGATTGCGTAGTACAGAAAGTGTACAACAGTTATTTAATATTGGTGTAGAGTGGGCAATTTTGGGAACGGTTGCTGTTGAACAACCCCAATTAGTACAAGAACTTACTCAAAAGTTTCCCCAACAAATTATTATTGGTATTGATGCTCGTAATGGTAAAGTTGCAACTCGCGGTTGGTTGGAAACTTCCTCGGTTTTAGCAACGCAACTGGCCGTACAAATGCAAGAATTAGGATCAGCACAGTTAATTTACACGGATATCCATCGCGATGGTACTCTTACCGGACCTAATTTAGATGCTTTAAGGGAACTTGCTGCTGTTGTCGATATTCCTATTATTGCTTCTGGGGGAGTTAGTTCGGTGACTGATTTATTAAGTTTATTAGCCTTAGAACCCCAAGGCGTAAAGAGTGTAATTGTTGGACGTGCTTTATATACTGGAGATGTTTCTCTTCGTGAAGCAGTAAGAGCAGTAGGTTCTGGCCGTATTCAAGATATACCACCTGATGGTTTTTCTACTTTCGCTTAATAACTATATAGTTGTTTATCTTTGTTGCTAAATACCTAAAATATAAACCTAATTAAAGCCCGTGCAGACGGGCTTTGTTATTGTAGCCCCACTCTTACAGAGTGAGGGGACAGAAAAGTTTATAAAAATAACAAAATAATGATATATTATTTTTCCGGATTGATAAACGATGGAGTTGTATTCAAATTTGTAGAGAATTACTTCTACACAACGCCTGTTTACCATAATTCGTATTAAATAAATAAATGAATATTCTGGCATATATTTTTTTTACTTTGAATATTCTTTGAATATACTTTGAATATACTGAATAATTTAAATTCAATTTTTTTAGATATTGGGTTTCCTATACAGAGAGGCATTTATATCCTCTCTGTTTTTGTATTCAAAAAAGTTTTTTTATTTTTTCTATATGTTCTTAAATAAATTCATCAAATTAATTATTTTATCTGGAATCAAGTAATGAAGACTGTAGATAAATACAGAGACAAGAAAAACAACATAAACAAAAAGGAGAATTACTATGGCTTGGGCAAGAAGAAAAGGAAGAAGAGTACCAGCAGATATCGGTAGGCCAAGAAGAAGAGAAGCCGGTTTTGCTCAATATGTTAGTAATAGCAAAAAATCTAGAAAATCTAACTCAAATAATATCGCTTGATTAATTATAGAAACATATTAATACTAATATAGAGACGTAATATATTACGTCTCTAATTGTTTTGCAAACAAACTATAAAAACCAGAAAAACGAGAAAAACCAGAAACCCAATATCTTGAAGAGGGTTTCTATTTTAAACAGTTTTTAATTAGTTAATTAGTAATTATTTATTTTTCATTGGATTTTTAGCTTGTTCTAAAGCAATTTCTTTTATTGCTTGATATGAGTTAACATTGGCAGAACCTTCAATAGCTTTCACAGCTAAATCCTGAACTTGTTTCAAAGCTGACTCAAGCTGTTTAGAAAGGCTTTGAACTCTTGCTTCCTGATTGCTGATTGTCTGTTCTAAAGACTGTATTCTTTGTTCGTAGAAAGCTTTTTGTCCTTCCACTTCTTTCCCTAGTAAATTAGCTTTGACTTTGGCTTGGTAATTAGCGATACCTTTACCTTCTTCTATGGCTTTTCTAATAGCAGCTTCTTTTTGCTGAGGAAATGCTTCTACCTTAACTTTCAATTCTTCAAATTCTTTTTCGTTTTGTGCAATTGTCTTTTCTCGTTCCTTCCACTGTTTTTCAGTTTCTTGCTGAAATTCATCCAATTGCCTATATAATTCTTTCTGCTGCTGTTCGTATTCTTCTACCTCTAAATTTCGTTCCCGTTCTAAATCATACTTATACGTCGAAGCATCTCGCTGACGATTTTTGCTGGAATTTTCATTTCGTTCTTTAATGCTGCGCTGATATTCTTCTTGTTGTTTTCGCCAAGCTTCTTTTAATTCTTGGATTTCCTGATTTAATGTTTCAGAAAATTCGTTAAATTCTTCTTGATAAGCCGAATTATTTTCTTCGTAATTTTGAATCAAATTATCTAAAGTATCGTCAGCAACTTCTAAATCGTGTAGCTGCTGTAATTGCTCCAATTGTTCTTCTACAATTTCCTTGATTTCTGCTAATCTAGATGCTTTAGTAGTCAGCTGTTCCGATAATTCATTTGCAGCGCTACCAAAACCTAACTGAATTTTTGCTAAACTTTCAATAGTAAAATTCATTTTCTGCTGCACTTTGGAATATTGATTACCGGGTGTTTTAGAAGTTGCTGGCAAATTATCCGACACAACAGAATTGCTAGTTTTTACAAGTTGGTTTACTTGCGCTTTTAGTTGCGTTCTTTCTTTTGCTAACTCATCGTAAGCTTCTAGTATTTCATTTTTGGTACTCTTTTGATTAATTTTCTTTGTAGGCATAATAATTCTCCAAAAAAATTTACCCAAAAAAATTTACAAATTCAATGACAGACAACACAAAATATCTACTTAGCAGAACTATCAAAAGCTCTCATCGCTAAATCTTGTGCTTGCTTCAAGGTTTCCTGTAGTTGATTGGAGATACTTTCAATTTGCTCTTTTTGTCTCTCAATAGTCTGTTCTAAAGAATTAATTTTTAACTCGTAGCTTTGTTTGCTGCCTTCCCATTCTTTCTCAAATAAATCGGCTTCAACTTTGGCTTTTTGAGAAGCGTCTTTTATGGCATTTTCTCTCTCTTTTTTTACCGCCGCGTCTAACTCGTTAGGGAAAGATGCTACTTTTTTTTGATATTCTTCTAATAAAGGTTGACGCTGTTGAATAATATTCTCTCTTTCGAGCCAGTCTTTTTCTTTCTCCCGACTAGCTTCTTGTATTTCCCTTTCAAGCTGACGCTTTGTTTCTTGGTAACTATCTTGCTTAATTTTGTGCGAATTTTCTAACTTATATTCATACTCCTCTGTATCTTTTTCACGATTTTTGGCTAATAATTCGTTGTATGCTTGTTCTGCTTCTTCAAATTTAGCTTGCTCTTTTTCCCACTCTTTTAGTGTTTGCTGTTTCTCATGAACTAATACTTCTCTTTTCTTGGTAATATCTACTTCTATTTTTATTAAATTCTCTTGATGTTCTTGAGTTAAAACATCCAGAGCATCTGCAACAACTCTTATTTTCTGTAATTCCTGCAAATATTGAGTTTCAACTTCTATCCCACGATTTAGCTCGTCTAATTTGGAGTTTTCTTTAGCGAGTTTTTCTGAAAGTTCGTTAACGATAGTACCAAACTCTAACTGTAGATCGGCTAAACCTTTGACAATTCCATCAACTGTATATGCTGAAGCTGCCGCTAAAATCTCCTTGTCTTTTTCCTTTTGGGCTTCCTCCTGTTTCGTAGCAATTTTTGAATCTAACTTTTGCTTTTCTGCAATAATTTGATCAAATGCTTGCATCAATTGTTGCTTACTATCTTTTAGTGAAACTGTATTCACCTTCCACTCCTATTAATTATGTTCGATGATTTTCGTCTAACTAAACCTCACAAAGACGTACTCCTTGCTGTTAATTAGAGTAGCCTTTTAAACATTGTTTTCAGTACAGTGAAAATACTGAAATAATTCTGCCTCTTCTTTCAAGCTGGGCAGCCTCTAAAGGCTTCTCTAGTTACAACTAATGAGATTGTCTAAAATTTAGTTCAATTGTACTATAATGGTAATTGACTTAAATTACTTTTGTCAAGAACTAATTCAGAAATTTGTTGTAAAATCGCAAAAAAAAGTAAAGCAGCCACTGGTTTTTGGCTGCTTTTTACGGTAGTGTTTTATAATAAAGTGGGTGCTGTTACATATATTACATTTTTGTGGTAAACAAAATAATCGCTATAAGATAAACGTAAATCTACTTAAAACGCACAATTAAACAGCTACAAGTAAATCCTCGTATTTTTGTAAGTCAATGTATACAAATGAATCCACGAAGTATGCTTCGGCGGCTGATATCGGACAAAAAAGTCGTGTTCTGGTAGTAGAGGATGAAGAATTAATCAGGGAAATGCTGGTTTTAGCTTTAGAAGAAGAAGGCTATGAGGTGGAAACTGCTATTGATGGACGTTTAGCCATAGAACAACTGCAAAGTTTTGACTCAAGCAATAATGAGACAACTGCTTTCGATTTAGTAATTTTAGATTTAATGTTGCCTCAAATTAATGGCTTGGATATTTGTCGCTTAGTCCGACATCAAGGAAACCCAGTACCAATTTTAATGTTGAGTGCAAAAGGTAGTGAAACTGACCGGGTTTTAGGTTTAGAAGTGGGGGCAGATGACTACCTAACTAAACCTTTTAGTATGAGAGAACTCGTAGCCCGTTGTCGAGCTTTGTTGCGCCGTCAACGTCTCAGTACTGCTACGCAAGCTCCTGTATTAAATTATAAAGAAATTACTTTATACCCGCAAGAATGTCGTGTGTTAGTTCGCTCAGAGGAGGTCAACTTATCACCTAAAGAATTTCGTTTGTTAGAACTATTTATGAGTTATACTCGCCGGGTATGGTCGCGAGAGCAATTGCTTGACCAAGTGTGGGGACCGGATTTTGTTGGTGATAGCAAAACCGTAGACGTTCACATTCGTTGGTTGCGAGAAAAGTTAGAACAAGATCCATCACGTCCCGAATATATTGTTACGGTTCGGGGTTTTGGCTATCGCTTTGGATAATTGTTCGTTATCATAATCATCTGTCCCAAAACAACTTGTCAATTGTGATGCTGTTACTGGGAATTTTTCTGGGTTTAGGGGTAAGCATCTGCTTATGGATGTGGAATACAATACAACTCAACCGCTACTTTGGACGTTTGGACTTTTCTAAAAGTAAGTCTTTCGCCGGGGTTGCGGTGTTGCCGTTTTTTGGATGGCGATATAAGTTTGCTCTCTTAAAACAACAGCAGCAATTTTTAGAGCAACAACTACAAAATTACCAAAGTTTGTTAACATATGCACCTTTAGGATATTTACAAGTTGACGAAGAAAATCAACTATTGTGGTGTAACGAACAAGCTCGTCAAATGTTGTCTTTACAAAAATGGCAACCCGGACAAGTGCGCCTCTTGCTAGAGTTAGTGCGTTCTTACGAACTTGACCGTTTAATAGAAAAAACTCGCGATCGCCATTCTTCTCAAGAGAGGGAGTGGGTGTTTCACCCCTCTTGTGAGAATGCAGAAGCAATGATAGAACAAAAATCAGTGGTTTTGCGAGCTACTGGCTTACCATTAGCCCAGGGACAGGTAGGAGTATTCCTGGAAAATCGTCAACAGCTATTTGAAATGAGCCAAGCACGCGATCGGGCTTTTTCAGACCTCGCCCACGAACTCAGAACGCCACTAACTTCTATTCGTTTAGTTGTGGAAACTTTACAAGACCGCGTAAATCCTCCTTTGAATCGCTGGATTAATCGTCTTCTTAAAGAAGTTGACCGATTGATTGATCTAGTACAAAGTTGGTTGGATTTGAGCAGACTCGAAAGTAATCCTGCAAACCAGTTAAATTATCAGCCTTTGGAAATAAAAGCCTTAATTAACTCGGTTTGGGAAAGTTTAGAACCTATTGCACAAGGTCAAAAAGTTCAACTTGCTTTTAGTGACGTTGATAATGCCTGGATAAATGCCGATAAGTCCCGGCTTTACCAAGTTTTTTTCAACTTACTTCATAACAGTATTAAATACAGTCCTGCTTGGGGGGTAATCCGGGTGGAAGTTAATCTAAATGTACCTATAGAAAATACAAATAAAAGGGAGCCTGAAAGTTCCCCATTGCTAGAGATAAATATTATTGACTCTGGCGTAGGTTTTGCCCAAGAGGATTTACCCCATATATTTCAGAGATTTTACCGAGGGGATAAAGCCCGTTCTCGCTCTATAAAAGGGGAGGGAGATTCAAATTCTTTAGATGGAAGTGGCTTAGGACTTGCCATTGTTCATCAAATTTTGGCTGCTCACGGGGGCACTATCAAAGCTATGAACCATCCAGAAACAGGTGGAGCATGGTTACAAATTCATCTTCCCCAAGTAATGGCAAAATCTGCAACTCAAGATTATATTTAAGAAAATAACTTCATGTTTGAGACTACAAGCGTGAAAGCTCTCCTAATTCGTCCTAATTTTGCAAGACCTCAACTAGCACGCGACATCAGGCGGTTAGAAAGGGATATTTTGCGTATGGGTGCTTTGGTTGAAAAATCTTTCCGCCTCTCGCACCAAGCATTGTTCGCTCCTGACTTATCTGTAGCCGAGCAACTGCCTTTATTAGATCGGAAGATTGACCGATATTATAGAGAAATAGAATCGGAATGTACGGCGATTATGACGTTACATTCGCCGACAGAGCAAGATTTGCGTTGTTTAAGTGCTTTTATGCAGCTAGTGCGCGACTTAGAACGGATTGGCGACTATGCCGAAGATTTGAGCGAAATAGCCGTGAAAATCTTTCCCTATGAGCCACATTCGTGTATGCCGGAAATTGCGGTAATGTCTCGACACGCTCAAGCAATGTTAGCAACAAGCTTAGGAGCATTAGCGGATTTGGATGAAGTTGGTGCAAAAAGCATAAAATCACTCGATGATGCTGTAGACGAAGCTTACGAAAAAGTTTACGATATTTTGGCAAATCAAAAGAATGTCCAAGGCTCTGTAGAACCAATTGTATTACTAGCATTAGCAATTCGTTGTTTAGAACGTATGGCAGACCATGCAACTAACATTGGTGAAAGAGTGGCATATATTGTTACAGGTCAGCGTTCTTAATTTTTTCTTTATAATTTAAGTAATGTTTAATTGTTAACAGTAGTATCTGAAAATGTCAACTATCACTTGCTGTTATAAGTAAATTCTCTCCCTGGGGATATAGGGAAGAATAGTATTTTAAAATCTCGAAAATCTCTTTTTCCTAGAAATCCCTTTATCTGCAAGTAGGGATGTTGAAAAAGAGGTTTTTTTGATATTTGGTACAGAGGCTCAAATAAACAGTCGATTATGCCACCGCCCCACATAGCGCTGAATAAAAAAGCGCAAATCTTGCTATAGATAGATGCGCTTGTATTAAAATTTGCAAACACGTATTTTTTTTCGTAACAAACTAAACATTCTAAATTAAATTTTGGCTTATCAATTTAATTCTTTAAGTAACTTAGCATACATATATATATATTTAATACAATAATAAAAACTCCTTTAATAACAGAAAAAAGTGAGAAATTTCAATCAGATTATATTTGCCAAAAGCTGATTATCAGTATATTGCTTGTCTCTTCATAAAATAAAGAAAATATGAAAATTATTTGACAACATTAATAAATACATGTTTAAATTGACACATTATTTTTGGTAGTGCGTCAACGGAAATTACTGTGGTTTTTTAGGAGAGAGAAAGAATTGCATCAGACCAATAAAAGTTTTGTCAACTAACTAACTTTTTACAAAAAGCTTACCTATTCTTAAACTTTCGCGATTAAAGTAACAAAGGCAATATAAAATTGTTTTCTATCTAACCGAAAATGCTGGTGTAATAAAACTACTGATGAGTATCAAACGTCGTGATTTTTTGCTGTTGATTGGAGGAAGTGCGGGTGCCTTAGCACTGAATTCGCTGTCGGGTTGCGATCGCAAACCGACAATAGATCCAAATACGCCATCAACAAGAGCGTTATCTGTATTTAAACCCGTAAAAGGTCCGATTCCATTAGAAACAGGTGGGTTTACCTCCGAACAACAGCAAGAAGTTTACCGCAACTATGAAGTAGTGGATGATTTGGTATTACCAGATGGTTTTGAATATCAAGTTATTGCTGCTTGGGGTGATAAAGTTGGCGATTCCCGGTTTGGTTACAACAATGATTATTTATCCTTTGTAGCGACGGGGGAAAATGAAGGATATCTCTCAGTAAACTTTGAATACATTAGCGCTATCCCTTGGATGCAAAGTTATGCCAAGGTGATCGGAAAATCCTTGCCCCTCGATGAGGTAATAACTAAGCTAAGCACTGATTCCCAAGAAAAAGGTCAGGTAAATGCTTATGCTTTGAGTAAAGATGACCCGTTGAAAGCTAAAATACAAGAAATAAGTTCCGAAGCATTATTAGATCAGGGATTAGGCATTATTTCTATTCGTAAGAATGCGGATGGAAAATGGGAACGTAGTAATAGCAATGCAGATAGACGTGTTAGTGGAATTTCCGGTTTTAAAGACGGGCGTTACCTCAAAGCAACAGGTCCGGCTTTACTCATATTTCGTAAACAGCAAGGACTTGGTTACACTGACAAACTTGGTGATCGCATAATAGGAACTTTTGGCAATTGCGCCGGTGGAACTACACCTTGGGGAACGGTTTTGAGTGCGGAAGAAAATTTTCAGGCTCAGGTACCCGAACCAGTCTATGCTGATGGAACGTCTTTCGCACCAGAAAAAGTTCCTTTCAAGTTAGGTAAAGGAGATTTGTACGGTCAGGGTAATGTTTTTGGTCTTGCTGGGAATAAATACGGTTGGATAGTGGAAGTAGATCCGGCTAACCCGGATGATTACGGCACAAAACACACTTGGTTAGGACGCTACCGTCATGAAGCAGTAGGTGTCCGTGTCGAATCCGGAAAGCCTTTAGCGTTTTATTCAGGGTGCGATCGCAGAGGCGGGCACGTTTATAAATTTGTTAGTCGCGATCGTGTTTCCAACCCCAAAGACAAAGCAAATTCTCAGCTTCTTTCTCAGGGAATGCTCTACGTAGCCAAATTCAACTCTAACGGTACGGGTAGCTGGATACCATTAAATGCAGATACACCTGTAAATCCAGATTTACCTAGCAATGTCGCAGGAAACCTGATAAATTTACCGTCAGGTGCAAGCACTACATCAGGGGAAAAGCGAACGCTTTTTGAGGTACCAGAACCAATTAAAAGCAATTATTTCGCAGCGACAAAAGACGAAGAAGTTGCTCGGTATAAGCAACAGTTCCAAAAAATCGGCGATTTATATACGGGTAACGCCGAAGAAAAACAAGGGGCAATATTAATTGACGCGCATTACGCTGCCAACGCTGCCGGTGCAACTTGTACAGCTCGTCCGGAAGATACGGAAATTGCAGCGAATGGAGATTTGTATATTAGCTTTACCTCCGGTTCTCCTAGTAAAGACGGCGGCCCCGATCGCAGAATTTTCAAAGGTCCCAAAGGTGAAGTTCCCTATGAATACGGATGGGTAATGCGTCTGTCAGAAGACCGTAATAACCCAGCATCCAAAACTTTTAAATGGGAAATGCTTGCTACTGGTGGCGAAGTCAATAGCGGTGGAATGGGTTTCGCTAACCCAGACAACCTGCTGATTGACAAAGCTGGAAATGTATGGATGGTAACAGATACCTCCACATCCAAACTAAATAACGCCCTCAAAAGTCGTACCGACGACCAAGGTAAAACTGCGAATATATCGGGATTATTTGGCAATAATACTATTTGGTATATTCCCACTTCCGGTGAAGATGCAGGCAAAGCGTTTTTATTTGGTATTGGACCAATGGAGTGCGAAACAACTGGACCTTGTCTTACACCAGATGAGCAAACCATGTTCCTCTCTATCCAACATCCAGGGGAAGCAAACGGTACTCGCTTAAACCAAGCCTCGGAAACTAGAGAGTACTTGGTATACAGTACTACAGGGGAAGAATTTACACAAACCCGTAAAGTCCCCATTGGCTCTAATTGGCCAGAGAAAAACCCGGATGCTGCACCTAAACCTGCAGTGATTTATGTCACCAAAGCTTAAAATAAGTAGTTGCAAATTATTGTCAACTGTTTTAAAATAGCTTTCATTGTGATTCCCAATACCGCATATTTATTTTCTTGAAAGAATTTCGCAACTAAATATAAAGGGAATTTAACGTTCTCATAAACACAAAGTAGTGAGTTTACGTAATAATGGTAACTGTTATGCCTGTTTCAAAGTGGCTGAATATACTTGTGACTTATATTAATGCCAATAATTTATAGTTTTTCGGTGAGAATTATCTAGCTAATACCAATATTTTTTTCAAAGAGTGGGTTAGGGATTAAGCATAAGTTCCTCAACGGATTATCTATAAATTAGCAGAGTTACCTCAAACACTTCATCTACCTTTCGGCTGAGCCAGAAAAAATTCTATTCAACTGAAGCTAGAGCGAATCAAAACCGTTCTTGTGTACAAGGAAGGTCCTAATTAAATTAGACCATGTTTTACAGGGTGATGGCAAATATTTAGGATACCTTTGACCGCTTTTAATTAAGTAAACACAAAATTAAACCTTACTAGGAACTTTCGACAATGTATTCAACAAATCGTCCTGGGAACAACAATAGTTTCTCACAAAACACCAACAATCCCAGCAGTAGCTCTCTGCCACAAAGGCTGTTTACTCGCCGAGAAGTAATTCCGCCACGTAACGACGTACTGTGGCGGATTGAAAGAGGTGCAGTTCGCACATTAACCTGGAGTGAAGATGGGGCATTTATCACTTTAGGTTATTGGGGACCTGGAGATTTGGTTGGCTATCCACTTTCCAGAGTAAAGCCTTACCAAATAGAATGTCTGACCAGTGTTGAAGTAAGCGTTTTACCGCCTCAAATGTGGCATCAAGACATTGAAGCCTTGGTTTCTCACATTCAACAATCAGAAGAGCTGCTTAGTATAGTACATCGTAAACCAATTTCCCTACGCTTGTGGCAGTTTTTGGTTTGGCTGAGTGAAAAATTTGGTCGTGAAGTAGAACAAGGTAAACTCATTGATCTTAATGTCACTCATCAAGAAATGGCTGAAGTCTTAAATACAACCCGTGTGACAGTTACTCGATTGTTACAACAGTTTGAAGATGAGCAGACATTAGTACGTCACAAACGTCGTATCATTCTCCGTTTACCCAATAAAGGTGGTAGAAATTAGTTACCTTCGTTAGGTGGTTAACACCTGGAATAGGCGGGAGAATGGTAGCCCCGCATTTTTAAATCGGGGCCCAAATATGTCAACAGCGCACGCGCTCGCCGCAGGCGACCTGGGAAAGCGAAGGACTCGGGCTTTGAAGCCGTCAAATGGTATTATAGGAAAAAGGCTATATGCCAAAAATTTTGTCCATAATCCACGGTTGAAAGTACTGGGATATTTTTTGGGCGAATTATCAGGGAAGTTTCTATGTAGGGTAATCCCAAGGACGGAGCCGTTCTACTTGGAGACATGGAAATGATTACCTGAACCCCGCGAAGCGAGTAAGCGAGGCTGAAAGTCGGAATCGCGGATTGTCGGTAGAGCGGTTCTCCTAAAAGCGAAGAATTGTATAGCCAGATAGCTGCTCTATGCAAATAGAACCGAGCGACAAGCTATGCCCGACATAAGCGCCATAACCCCCGTCTCTGAGCGAGCGGGGAATGCCTCAATGTTAACCATTTATCATTTTTCTGGTAGAATAAGCTTGTTTATTCATAAGTAAAATCCCTTAAGTAAACTTTAATTTAAGGGAAAAACTTATGATTGGACGGAATAAGCATAATTTTATCGGTGTGAGCGGGAAGATGAAAAAACGTCTGATATGGAATCTTCTGAAGCTAAGTCCTGCTATTATAGCAGCCACATTTGTTAATGCAAACTCTGTATTAGCAGAAGAAGTTAACCAACAAGTAACAACTGTTGCTGAGTTATCTGAAGAGGCAAATCCTATGGCTCAGGTAACATCAGTATCACAGTTTTCTGACGTACAGCCAACAGATTGGGCATTTCAAGCATTACAATCATTGGTAGAGCGTTACGGTTGTATTGCAGGTTATCCCAATGGTACATATCGCGGTAATCGGGCATTAACTCGTTATGAATTTGCTGCGGGTTTGAATGCTTGTTTGGATAGAGTTAACGAACTGATTGCAACAGCGACAGCGGATATTGTAACGGCAGAAGATTTAGCAACTTTACAACGTTTGCAAGAAGAATTTAGTGCAGAATTAGCAACTTTGCGCGGTAGGGTAGATGCATTAGAAGCTCGTACTGCTGAATTAGAAGCAAATCAATTTTCTACCACAGCTAAATTAAAGGGTGAAGTAATATTTGCTTCATCTAACGCTTTTGGCGATGAAGCAGTAGGTGGTGGAGACTTAGACAGCAACGTCACATTTACCAATCGCGTTCGTTTGAATATTGATTCGAGTTTTTCGGGAACAGATAGATTAAGAGTCCGGTTGCAAGCACGAAATGTAACCAGATATGATGATGTTACTGGTACCGACATGGCTCGTTTGGGCTTTGACGGAGACAACGGTAATGATTTTGAGGTTGAAGAATTATGGTATCAGTTCCAGCTCGGCGATGCCATAAAAGTAAAAATTGATGCTAATGCTGCGGAATACAACGATAATTTAAATAATTTTAATCCCGCTTTTCAAAGCAGTGGTTCCGGTGCTATTTCTCGCTACGGACGTTTTAGCCCCATTTACCGGCAAGGTGGTGGTGCTGGTGTAACTTTAACTTTTGCTCCAAAATCACCTATTAGTGCATCGGTTGGTTATTTAGCAGAACAAGGCAGCAATCCAGACGAAGGTTTTGGAGTTTTTAATGGTTCCTTTGCTGCGATCGGTCAACTAAATTTCCAACCAAATAAGAAATTGGGTGTTGGTTTAACCTACGCTCGTACCTATCAGAATAATGAAGGCGGCGTTAGTTTATTTGATTCTACAGGTGGTGAATTTGCAAATGACCCCTTTGGCAATGATGTTGCAACTACCGCGAACCACTATGGGGTACAAGCATTAGTTAGTCCCAGTTCTAAGTTATCTGTATCGGGTTGGGCTGGTTTTTCAGATGCAAATGCCAAAGCTGGAGGAGCTGCAGTTGAAGGTTCTGATGCAGAAATGTTTTATTGGGCGGCTGCATTAGCTGTGAGAGACTTTGGTACAAAAGGTAGTACTCTTGGTTTAATTTTTGGTCAACCACCTAGAGTTACGGATAATGATATTGCAGCACGGGAAGACGAAGATACTTCTTATCATTTAGAAGCACTTTATAAGTTGCCTATCAACGACAATATTACCGTTACTCCCGGTTTGTTGGTTATTTTAAATCCAGAACACAATGAAGATAACGACACAATTTATGTAGGTACTATTCGTACTACTTTCAAATTCTAGGTTTGTGTTAGCAATTTAACCTCACCCTCGTTTGGCCAGGAATTGCCGTGTAGAGACGTTATATATGTGTAGAGACGCAAGGGTATCGCGTCTCTACATTTACCGGAATAACGGAAAATCCTTGGTAATGGGGTTTTACCCCTGAATGATCGGCAATCTCCTTAGTAAGGAGAGGGGATGGGGGTGAGGTTCAGAAAGTGTATTAGACTAAGGGTAAAAACCGCTATAGTTTAACAACTAAAATTCATGACAATCAAAGAATTATTAATCCAAGAAATAGAAACTTTACCACCGGAATTGTTTGCACAAGCACTCAATTTGATTCGCGCTATTAAAACTAGTCATACAGAAAAACAGTTGCAACAACATCCGCAATCAAATAAAGATGATTTACACAGTTCTACAGCACAAGATTTACTAGAATTTGCAGGAACTTGGGAAGGAGACGACATTAGAGAATGTCTTGAGCTAGTAGATGAAACAGTCAACAGCAAAGCAAAATTTTGGGATAATCTAGAAAAATTTCGTCGGAAAGAGAATTTAGAAACAGCAGGAATTGAACCAGAAATTTTTGCTGATTTACGAGATAATTCACCAGGAAGAGAGGTAAATTGGTGAGTTGGCGATTTTTATTAGATACTAATGTTCTTTCTGAACCACTACGACCAATTCCTAATTCAAATGTAATGCAAAATTTGCAACAATATGAAAATGAAATTGTTACAACTACTATTGTCTATCATGAATTACTTTTTGGTTGTTATCGTCTTCCAGAATCCAAAAAACGTCAAAAGATAGAAAAATATATCAAAGAAGTCATTGAACCCAATATACCTATTATTCCCTATGATGCTAAAGCTGCAAAATGGCACGCTATAGAAAGAAACCGTTTGATGAAAATTGGTAAAACACCATCATTTGCAGATAGTCAAATTGCTGCGATCGCTAAAGTTAACCAATTGATTCTTGTTACTAATAATGTATCTGATTTCGCTAATTTTACCGAATTACAAATTGAAAATTGGTTTGCATAAAAATATTGACTATTACTCCTTACTCATTACTC
>DESS01000264.1:0-4607 GCA_002361335.1 Richelia sp. UBA3308 | reverse complement strand
ACTCATTACTCGTTACTCGTTACTCATTACTCGTTACTCATTACTCCTTACTCATTACTCCTTACTCATTACTCCTTACCCAAACCCCAATTCCCCATATCCCCAAAACCCAACACAACCAATCACCCCAACGCACATATAAAGTTTGAGTTTCTCGTTGATAAATAGTTTCAGCATGAGTTTCATAGGTATCATGCCCCGATATCCACAAAGTTTCTCCATGGGGATTGACAAATGCTGAATATCCCGTGTTTGTAGCCCTTACCGCCCATCGATCATTTTCAATCGCTCGCATGATATCCTGGGCATGATGCTGAAATTGCATTGCTTCACTATAAGGGTCATTATTAGAAGCTGTGAGAATAAACTTTCCCCCAGCTACAGTTTGATTGCGAAATTGCTCGGCGAAAGCTGAACCGTAACAAATACTTACAATCGCATTACCGAAAGGTGTTTCCACAATCTGGTTTGATTTTCCCGGTATTTGTGTTGCCGTTACCGGAGATAATCGATTAATAATACCCCCTAAAATATTTTCAAAGGGAATGTATTCTCCTAAAGGTACTAATTTCTCCTTGTCGTAGCGACTGTAAATTTCACCGTCACCAGTAAAAGTAAATAAACTATTGGTATATCTACCTTTTCCCTGACGTTTATAACCGCCAATCCAAATTAAAACCCCTTTTTCTCGCACTGCTGCAATTAAGGGGCTGTAAATAATTTCATTTTCAAAAAACGGTAATGCTCCCTCCGGTGTTAAAACTGCTTCTACCCCTTGATTTACTAAATTTAAATACCCCTGAGTATAATTTTCCATGATGCGTCGATTCCCCAAGGGTTTAAATTTGATTCGATTGGGAATATTCCCTTGCACAACTCCTACTTTTAAACCAGTTTCCAACACTTGGGAAACCGGACGAGAATACAACCCAAAACCAATTAAATGTACCAAAATAAATAGTGCGATCGCAATTATTCCTGGCGCGGTTTTCGCTATTATTCCTGGCGCGGTTTTCGCTATTATTCCTGCCCCAAACGATGTATAATTTTCTTTTTGATAATTCCAGCCTTCTTCCTTCGTTTTAATTAAAGCTTCTGCAATCAACCCATTCACAGCAACTATTGCCGCCGTTACTGTTGTAGGTCCCGAAATTTGTCCTAAATGTAAAATTACCAAATTATGCGGTGATTGAGTGTAAGAAAGCGAACTCCACCATAAAGGACTAACACTCCAAATTTTTTCTAAAACACACCAAATAGCAGTACCGATCGCAACCCGAGCTAAACTATTTTGAGTGTAAAATATCCCCATCAGTTTGCTCCAGACAAAAACTAATATACCTCCCCAAAATGAAATAAATAACCAACAAAATATAACTATGGCAACGCTTCCTAACCAAGGAATACCCAACCAAGTTAAGGGATGAAGTCCGGAAATCCAACACAAAGCAACTCCGTGATAACCGAGTCCCCATAAAAGAGAGGGGGGGAAGGGTTTATTTTTTTCTATTGGTGTTACGACTAATATCCATAGGGGAATTAGTGCAAACCATGCTAAAAACCAAGCGCCAACAGGAGCAACGGTTAACCCCATTGCCATCCCACTTGTTAAAGCGATTATCAGTTTTGAGTTAGGAGTTATGAACTTGGTGAAAATATTTGACTTCATCGTAGATAATTTGGCGTTGCTGATTTGATGTATAAATTAGATTAGTTGGATATCCAAAACCTTTGTAGAGACGTAGCATTGCTACGTCTCTACATTTAAATTAATAACCAGGTATACAACGCCGATAATTTTATTGTTCTGCTTCTACTACTACATCATCCGCTGCTTCAACAATTTCTTCATCGGATACATCTTCACCACTATCACCAGGAACTATTGCGACTCCATTAATAAAATCTTCTTCATCAAGACGCTGTACCCTTACTCCAGTTGCCGAGCGTGATTGAATAGAAATGGCATTTACTGCTTGTCGGATAATAATACCCCGACTTGTCACCATCATAATTTCGTTGTCTTCACCAACAATATGTAATGTTGCTAATCGATCCTGAGTTTTGAGGTTTTTGAACTTGGTTGCCATTAAACCTTGTCCGGCACGGTTTTGCAAGCGGAATTGTCCCACTGGTACCCGTTTACCATATCCTCCCATAGTAATTACTAATACCCAAAGTCCAGAGTTACAGTTATCTGTGACTTCTGTGGCTTCACCATTATCTACATCTTCAGTTTCAGCTACTTCAATTTCAGTTTCTGCTGTTGGCGTTATATCATTAAGAATGTGGGCGGGAAGAACATCCATTCCTACCAATTCGTCACCACCTTTACGCAATTTCATGGCTTTTACCCCACGGGTTGCTCTACCCAAGGGACGTAATTGTTCGTGAGTGCAGCGGAAATGAATCGCCATACCCATGCGAGAGCCGATAATTACGCTGTCTTCGGCTCTAGCACGACGTACCCAGCGCAATTCGTCACCTTCTTCTAAGGAAATGCCAATTAAACCGTTGGCGCGAATATTACCAAAGGCTGCTAATTCTGTTTTTTTGATATAACCACCCTTAGTAAGCATTACTAAATATTCATCTTTGCTAAATTCGCTTACAGGTACAATTGAGGTGATTTTCTCTTCTCTGGGAATCGGCAGCATTTGTACTATGGGCGTACCTCTACTGGTGCGGGAACCCAATGGTAATTGATAAGCCTTCATACAATAAACTACACCGCGTTCGCTAAAGAATAAAACGCTATCATGATCGCAGCAAGTTAAGAAATGCTCAATATTATCATCTTCTTTTACCTTTGCTGCTGCTTTACCTCTAGTAGCACGGCTTTGAGCTTCAAAGGTATTCACTGGCATTCTTTTAATATAACCTTGCTGAGTAAGCAAAATTATGACTTTTTCATTAGCAATTAAGTCTATATCATCTAATTCCCCTTCTTTATGGGTAATTACCGTGCGGCGGGGTGTAGCGTGTTTTTCTCTTAAGTACTTAACTTCGGTTTCAATAATTTCTAATATTCGTTCTCTACGAGCTAAAATATCCCGTAAGTCTGTTATTTGAGCTTGTAACTGCTCGTGTTCTAAACGAATTTTATCAGCTTCTAAGGCCGTCAACCGTCGCAACTGCATTTGCAAAATCGCATCGGCTTGGGCTTCGGATAACCCATAATTGTTAATTAATTCTCCCTTTGCCGTTGGTGCATCCGCAGCATGACGAATCAAGGCTATAATCTCGTCTAAATGGGCCTGGGCGATTAATAAACCTTGTAAAATGTGATCTCTTTCTTCTGCTTTCCGCAATTCATAACGGGTGCGTCTGGTAATCGCTTCTACGCGGAAATCCAAGAAAACTTGCAAAAAACGCTTTAATGTTAGTAAAATCGGTTCTCCATTTACCAACGCCAGCATATTCGCACCAAAATTAGCTTGTAACGGCGTTAACTTATATAAATTATTTAACACCACACGGGGATAAGCATCGCGCTTGAGTTCGATTACCACTCGCATCCCATCGCGATCGCTTTCGTCGCGAATATCGGCAATGCCGTCAATGCGTTTATCGTTAACTAATTCGGCAATTTTCTCAATTAAGGCTGCTTTATTAGTTTGATAAGGTAACTCGCTGATAATTATTGCTTCTCTTTCTGGTCTTCCTCGCTGCTGAATTGTCTCAATATTAGCCACACCCCGCATGGTAATCGAACCGCGTCCGGTAGTGTAAGCTTCTTTAATACCGGAAGTTCCCAGGATTTGACCGCCAGTAGGAAAATCAGGACCGTGGATATATTTTGTTAACTCAATATCAGTAATTTCCGGGTTGTTAATTAGCGCAATTAACCCATCAATTAACTCTCCCAAATTATGGGGTGGGATATTAGTGGCCATCCCCACCGCAATACCAGAAGAACCGTTTAATAATAATTGGGGAACCCTTGCCGGTAAAACCGTAGGTTCCTGCTGAGAACCGTCGAAATTATCGATAAAATCGACAGTTTCCGATTCGATATCTTCAAGTAGAGCGTCACTAGTTAAAGATTGTAAGCGGCATTCAGTGTAACGCATAGCCGCTGGAGGATCATTATCAACACTCCCAAAATTACCATGCCCTTCAATTAAAGGCGATCGCATGGAAAAACTTTGGGCCATCCGTACCAAAGCATCGTAAACAGCCGTATCACCGTGGGGATGATACTTACCTAACACCTCCCCCACAACACGGGCGCATTTACGAAAGGGACGATCCGCCGTCAACCCCAACTCGTGCATAGCGTAGAGAATGCGACGATGCACAGGTTTGAGACCATCCCTGGCATCTGGCAAAGCGCGACCGACAATCACGCTCATTGCATATTCCAGATAAGACCTGGACATTTCGTTTCGCAGATCCGTCGGGATTATCCGCTCCTGAGAGGTTGTCATAACCTAAAAAACTCCAAAAATCGCAAATTTTAGGGCTTAAATCAGAAAAAAAGCCAAATTATTCCAAATGATGCTTGAATAATCGCCATTATTTGCTAAAATTTTATCACATTTTGCGTTTTTTTGCATTAAATTGGGGATTGGGCCCGGGCATGGGGCATTGGGCATGGGGCATTG
>DESS01000351.1:5889-7620 GCA_002361335.1 Richelia sp. UBA3308 | reverse complement strand
TTTACGCCGTGTTGTACTAGTACCGCGCTTGCCTTCGTCAAAAATCAAAATCAAGGTAATAAGTATTAATTTAGCTGGGTTTCAACAATTTTAAATGGGTGCGCCCTTTACGCGCCCACCGTACTAGGAGTACATTTTTCGGGGGATATGAATGCTAATAGCATTATTAATCTATTAATTAATAGCCAATAGCTGTAAAAATCGCAAATCATGACTAAAGTCATGGTTTCATATATGACTTTATCTAGATATTTTTACATTTGTATTCGTGACTTTTTCCTCATGTGAATACCTAGGAGTTGATTTTATGATGGTGACATCGAACAAAACATTCTCTCGGAGATATTACATGAAACTTCAAAAATTGTCTTTGGTAGCCGGTGCAATTGTACTTAGCTTGGGTGTAATTCCTTTTGCTCCAGCACAAGCAAACGTAAATAATTCTGTAGTTATTGCTAGAGCCAAAGGACAAGGTAAATTAGAGCGCTTAAATTTAACTGAAGCACAAAAAACTCAAATTGAAGCAATTAAAAAAGACGCTCGCGCTCAAATGCAAGAAATACTAACTGACGAACAGTTAGAGAAATTACAATCAGCCAAAGGAAACCGACAGCAAAAACGTGAAATATGGGGTTCCTTAGGTTTAACCGACACTCAAAAAGCAAAACTGAAGGAAATTAGACAGTCAAAAAGAAGCCAAATTAAAGCGATTCTCACCGACGAACAAAAACAGCAACTTCAACAAATGCGCCAAAACCGTCGCCAAAACCGTCGTCAACAAGGCGCAGCGGGTTGGTAATTAATTTGACTTTTGTTGAAATATTTTTCTTGAAAAGTAATTTCTGCTGTATTCCTTGAGGAAAAAGGGAATCAACACTCTCTTTTTCTTTTTGTCTTCAGATGTACCGTTATTTATCCAAAAAATCTGCTACGGTAGGTAAAAAAACTATTATAGGAAATCTGGTTTAGCCCAGATTCTACTCATGGGCTTAGGGCAATGAGTTTCTATAATAGTTACATCAAAAAGGATAAATCCACGAGGCATTAATGAACCTTAAAAAATTATTTCTCTTAGCTGGTGCCATCGCCGTCGCTTTTAGTGTCACTCCCTTAGCTGCTAACGCCCAAGTTAACTCTAATGCACCACAAAGAGTTTCTCAAGCCCGCCCAACTCCACCAGACTTAAAACTATCTCAGCAGCAAATCAGCAAAATCAATCAAATTCGCTCCAATACTCGCACCCAGATTCAGAATGTTCTGACAGATAAACAACGTCTACAAATTAAAACTGATTTGGAAAAGGGCAAGAAACCCCAAGAAGTTTTTGGATCTATCAATTTTAACCAGCAACAGCAAAATCAATTGCGGAGGATTATTGTAACTTCCCAAAAAGAAATGGAAGATGTCTTAAATGACAAACAGAAGAAGATATTAGAACAATGGCGTAAAAGTCAAATCCCCCAAGCACCGAACAATTAAGTAAATAATTTTACTTGGATAGCAGCATTAGGGGTGGACAATATAGTCCACCTTTTATTTTTATCAAATTATTTTTGTGAAATTTAAAATTGATTTTCAATATACATTTAAAGATATATTTAAAAATATACAGCATATTTTCCCCATGGCATAGGTAAATTTTTAGGGGCAGGGATGAGTAACAAGTACACAGTAACGAGTAACGAGTAATGAGTAATGAGTAAAAGGCTTATGTTGGTAATAACCGCCATT